>CP073743.1:2700000-3000000 GCA_024397935.1 bacterium SCSIO 12844
AACAAATGCCAACAAGCTTAACCTTCTTTGCTCAACATAATGTCATGCGCGAAGTTGGCAGCTATACGATTCCTAGCGCTTATTTTTTTAATCTTAATCCTTTCTTTATTATGCTAATGTCACCTCTATTAGCTTACTTTTACAAGAAATCACCATCAACTCATGTAACTAAGTTTGCACTCGGTATGACATTATGTGCATTTGGGTTTTTAATCTTATGGGTTAGCCAATTTTATGCAACTGACGGCATTGTTTCACCGTGGTTTTTAGTACTAAGCTACTGGCTACAGTCAACTGGTGAATTATTTATTTCAGCGCTTGGTCTTGCTATGGTTGCAGCCCTTTGCCCTAAAGAAATGAGTGGCTTTGTTATGGGGCTATGGTTCGTCTCAGTAATGTTAGCGGGACCTGTCGGTGCATGGCTTGGAGAATTAACCCAGCCACCACAACATAGTCATTTATCTACCATTGAAGCTCTTTCTCTTTATACGCATGCTTTTGGAGAGATTGGTCTTATTACACTAATTGTTTCATTAGCGATGTGGTTATTTAGACCTTTACTGAATCGCTATATATAAGGTGATTACTTGTTAAATTAATTTCTAGCATCCATTAACAGCCCACGCTATACTTTGACAATCATTTACTTAACTTAAGCCATTAAAATTTATTAAATATGACTAAAATTGCCGAAGTAATCGTCATTGGGCCATTTAAAGAAGGATTAGATTATCTAATAGCTGACAATCAAGCTATAACAATTGGCACTCGAGTACTTGTTCCACTAAGAAATAAAAAAGTTATTGGCTTTATTATCAATATTAAAAATGAAAGTCAGTTTGATACTAAACGATTAAAATCAATTTTAAAAATAATTGATCAACAACCCATTTTAGATACATTACTTATAGATTTAGCCCAATGGTTACGACGCTATTATCATAGTAATTACTATGAAGTATTACAAAGCATGTTACCTAATTTGATTTTAAAAGGTGAGGCATTAACAAGCTTTGAAGCCTATTGGCAAGTGATTAACACACAACTAAATATAAATGAGTGCTTTAGTAAAAATGCTAAAAAACAAATTACAGCCTATCAACTACTTAGGCAGTATCCTAAAGGCATAGCCTATACTCAATTAAAAGAAGAAGGCATTGATCAGCAAATATTAAATAAACTAAAAGCTAAAAACCTTATTGATTCATTTTCTCAAATTAAACCACCAACATTGCCTAAGAATTTAACCAAACAAGTCATACCTAATTTCACCCCCAACGAAGCACAACTAACAACAATAGATAAAATAAAAAATAAACTCGGCCAATATCATACATTTTTACTCGATGGTGTTACAGGCAGTGGCAAAACTGAAGTCTACCTACAGGTTATTGATACGATACTTAAAGCTGAACAACAAGTTTTAATTCTTGTTCCTGAAATTGGCCTAACAAATCAACTAGTCAAACGCTTTGAGAGTCGATTTGACTTACCTGTCATTACTTATCACTCTTATTTATCTGATAAAATACGCTTAAACAACTGGGTTTTAGTTAAAGAAAATCAAGCAAAAATTATAATTGGCACTCGTTCTGCTGTATTTCTTCCATTCGCTAATATAGGGGCAATTGTTGTTGATGAAGAGCATGACCCTTCTTATAAACAACAGAGCCAATTGCGCTATCATGGCCGTGATATTGCAATTCTACGGGCAAAATTTCTAAATATCCCAATTGTATTGGGCAGTGCGACACCTTCATTAGAATCCTTACATAATGCTAATGAGAAAAAATTTACTAAACTTACTTTATCTAAGCGCGCAGGCGATGCACAAGCAATTACACCATTTGTCATTGATATGCGTCATAACGCGGTACGTTGCGGCTTATCCCAACAACTAATTGATCAAATTAAAAGTCATCTTAATGCTAGCAACCAAGTACTATTATTTTTAAACAGGCGTGGCTATGCACCGATTCTAATGTGTCAAAGTTGTGGTCATATTAGTCAGTGTCCAAACTGTGACAACCCGTATACTTATCATATCAACCCTCAACGTTTGTGCTGTCATTTTTGTGAATCAACTAAACCGATTATTACCCATTGCGATCACTGCAAATCAAATGAATTACATTTAGTTGGCCAAGGCACAGAACGAATCGAAGAGTATTTAACTGAAACTTTTACAGAATATCAAATTATTCGTATCGATCGTAATACAACCACAACTGAAAAAGCATTGAACCAATCATTTGAACAAATTAACTCAAATAAAGCTCAGATTATTATTGGTACACAAATGATGGCTAAAGGACACCACTTTCCAAATGTAACTCTAGTTGGCATTATCAATATCGACTCTGGTCTTTATAGCCATGATTTTCGTGCACTTGAACGTACTGGACAATTAATTACCCAAGTTGCAGGCAGAGCTGGTAGAGCCGATAAAAAGGGCCAGGTTTATATACAAACGCATACACCTGATCACCCTTTACTTAAAACATTATTAAATCATGGTTATGCTGAATTTGCTAAAGTGTTAATTGCTGAGCGAAAACTTGCGCAATGGCCTCCCTATACTAACTTAAGCTTAATCAAAGGAGAATCAACATCAGAAGAGTTCTTAGAAAATCAAATGCAGGAAATTAAATATAAAGCACAAGCATTATGTAATGATGAGCAACTAATTATCGGCCCTTTCCCAGCAATTCGTTATAAACAGCAAAGCCGTTATCGTATGATACTATTACTACAAAGCAATACAAAACTGCTGATGCAGCATGCCTTAGCTAATATTGAAACTGTATTATCTAGTTATAATAACCATAAAGTTAGGCTGACACTTGATATTGACCCAAATGATTTAATGTAATGCTCAGTGCCTTTTAGCCACAAAAACAAACCATAAATACACAATAATTGTTACAATAAAATAGCATAATGCTAAAGGCAGAAGTGAGTGTACTTTTAACCAAGTACCAATTAATGAAAATAAACTAAATACAATCCATATTAAAGCAAATAACAAACCATTAGCTGATGCTGCCTGGGCTCTAAAAATAGATAAACATTCCCCCACATAAATTGGAAATAAAAAGCCACCACAAAATATCATAACAAATACTGGAACGATTAATTTGAAAATATTAAGTTCCCCATAGCTTAGTATTAACATGGCAATTGCTGCAATGAGCATAATAATTAGCATAATATTTGTTTTAGCATAGCGAGAATATTTAAAAAATATTCGACTTGTCATATTACCTGAAAACCAAGCAGCGCCCATAACTAGAGCCATATAACCATAAAAAATTGCACTTTTATCTAAAACTTCTTGAATAATAAATGGCCCAACAACATTAAAAATTGCAACATAGCCTAAAAAGAAGCTAACTAAAATACCGCCAGTTAAGAAGAGCTTATTCTCCAAAACTGTCATATAACTTGAAGTGATATGCATAAGCGAAAATGGTTTTTTTTGCTCAATAGACTCATCAATAAATAAGACCATAAAAATAAGCAGAACGATTAAATAAATCAAAACAAAAATAAAATTTGCTTGCCAGTTAAAATAATGTTCAAGATAGCCACCAATAAAAGGTGCAATAATTGGCCCAAGAGCAAATGCTGCGGTAATGTAGGTATATTGTTTTTTTAGTGCATCCCCTTCAAATGTATCATTTAAAATAGCTCGAGCCGGCACCATCATAAATGCTGAACCAAAGCCTTGAAATAATCTTGCAATAATCAATGCATTGACAGAGTGTGTTGTTAAAATAAATATAACGGCAATAATCTGCAATAAAAGCCCAAACAAAAAAGGACGCTTTCTACCTAAAGCATCAGATATGGGACCCGCAACCGCTTGTCCAATGCCTAGACCTAATGCAAATAATGTTACGGTTAATTGGACCATCATTTTTGACACATCAAAATAATGCGCCATTGATGGTAGTGAAGGTAAATAAATATCTGTACTCACTCCACCTAAAGGAATGGTGAAATTAACAAATAATGCAATAATTATCGGATGTTTAATTTTCATTGTCTTTTACTATTGAAGTGCACCATGGCAGTGTTTATATTTTTTACCAGAGCCACATGGACAAGGCTCATTTCGACTGACTTTACGTTCAGGTCGAACAAATGGTTGTGGCTTTTCTTGTGGTTCTTGAGGCCCTTCATCAGAAGGCATATTAACAACATTAGATGCTTGATTTTCTTGCGATTGTTCAAGTGTTGCCACTTCTTCATGATTAAATGCTAAATTACCGACTGAGTGACGCCATTGATCTTCAACTACATGCACCTCTTCTTCAGGGCGTTCAATATGAATTTTAGTCAGTGTCGAGACAACTTCGTATTTAAAGTTATCTAACATACTGGAAAATAGTTCAAATGCTTCACGTTTGTATTCTTGTTTTGGATCTTTTTGTGCATAACCTCTAAGATGGATACTATTTCTTAAATGATCTAAACTACTTAAATGTTCACGCCAGTGTGTATCTAAACTTTGTAATAAAACGACCTTCTCAAATTGATGGACGGCCTTTTGATCCAGTGACTCAATCTTTTGATCATATTCATCCATTAAGGTATTAATAACACGCTCTTTTAATGTTTCTTCATGTAAAGATTCATCATCTTCTAACCATTGATTGATTGAAAGCTTTAATCCAAAGTCACTATCTAGGGTATGCGTTAAACCAGTGACATCCCACTGCTCTTCAATACTCTGCTTAGGTATATGATTATGAAATGTAGCATCAGCAACATCATAACGCATTGATTTTAATACTTCTGAGACATCGATTGATGAGAGTAATTCATCCCGTTGACCATAAATCACTTTACGTTGTTCATTGGCCACATTATCGTACTCTAACACATTTTTACGCATATCAAAGTGATATGATTCAACCTTTGCTTGCGCTTTAGCAATTGCTTTAGTAATCATCTTACCATCAATCACTTCACCTTGTTTTTTCATCATGCCACGCAACATACCAATCATTCTTGGTGGCATAAAGATGCGTAATAAGTGATCATCTAATGATAGATAAAATGAACTTTCTCCTGGATCACCTTGACGAGCTGCACGGCCTCTTAACTGATTATCGATTCGACGTGAATCGTGGCGTTCAGAACCTAAAATACATAATCCACCTGCATCAATTACCTGCTGATTGCGCTTTTGCCAATCACTTTTAATGCGTGCAATTTCAATCTCGGATGGCTCTTCTAACTCATTAATTTCTTCCTGCCAACTACCCCCTAAAATGATATCAGTTCCACGTCCTGCCATGTTGGTTGCAATGGTAACATTACCCGGCTTTCCAGCTTGGGCAATAATTTTTGCTTCTTTCTCATGCTGTTTTGCATTTAACACATTATGTGGAATTTTTCTTTTTCGCATCATGGTTGAAAGTATTTCGGATGTTTCAATGGATGCTGTACCCACTAATATAGGCTGCCCTGTAGCAATACGCGTTTTAATATCATCAATTAATGCTTGAAATTTTTCTTTTTGAGTTGAATAAATCAAGTCAGAATGATCAATTCGTTTCGGTGGCTTATTCGTTGGAATTACAATCACTTCAAGGCTGTATATTTCATGAAATTCTGATGCTTCTGTATCGGCAGTTCCAGTCATTCCTGAAATCTTATCATACAGCCTGAAAAAATTCTGAAAAGTAATGGATGCTAATGTTTGGTTTTCACCTTGTATTTTAACACCTTCTTTTGCTTCAATTGCTTGATGTAAGCCATCTGACCAACGTCTTCCTGGCATTGCACGTCCAGTATGTTCATCGACAATAACAATTTCATTATTTGCCACCATATAATCAACGTTTTGTTGATATAGTGTAGTAGCTCTTAAAGCTGCATTTAAATAGTACATTTTTGTAACATGTTGTGGGCTGTAGAGATTTTCACCCTCCGCTAAAATACCTTCATCAATTAACCAAGACTCAATCTTACTATGGCCTGCCTCTGTCAAATGCGCTTGCTTTGATTTCTCATCTAAGTAATAATCACCTTCGCCTTCACCATCTTTATCTTCACAAATTTCTAATTTTTGAACTAAACGGGTAAATAATAAGTAAAACTGCGAAGAATCTTCTGCTGCACCTGAAATAATTAACGGTGTTCTAGCCTCATCAATTAAGATTGAATCGACCTCATCAATGACAACAAAATTGCGACTTCGCTGTACTTGTTCATCTTTAGAAAAAGCCATATTATCGCGCAAGTAATCGAAACCAAATTCATTATTAGTACCATAGGTAATATCACAAGCATAAGCTTCTTTTCTTTCTTCTGGTGTCAAACCGGAAACAATAACCCCTGTACTTAAACCAAGAAACCCATATAACTTACCCATTAACTGAGCATCACGAGAAGCCAAGTAATCATTGACTGTGACAACATGAACCCCTTTGCCAGATAATGCATTTAAGTAAACAGCTAAGGTTGCAACTAAAGTTTTACCTTCCCCTGTACGCATTTCAGCAATTTTACCCATATGAAGCACCATGCCACCAATCAGCTGTACATCATAATGGCGCATTTCTAATACACGTTTAGATGCTTCTCTAACAACTGCAAATGCCTCAATTAATATATCATCTAACTTAGAAGTTTCTAATTGTGCTTTTAAAGTCTCAGTCTCAGCTTTTAATTCATCATCGGTTAACTTTTCGAACTCTGCTTCTAAGGCATTAATTTTTTCAACTTTTTTTCTTAACCTCTTTAAAATGCGGTCATTACGACTACCAATAACTTTGGTTAATAATGTTTTTGTTAGCATTGATAAATTATCCCATTAATTTCTTTTTAATGCATAAATTTGCATACTATTTTTAGACTGCCTCAAGTATAATCTAAGTTGAAGCATAACTGAATGACCTTTGCACCATGAACACCAAAAAAGATACAAAAAAACGCTTACAATCGATCAATACTCTGATTGATAAAACTTCATTTTTGCATCAAATTGCGAAAAGGTCTGAAAATATCAATAAAGCACAACAATTACTTGATAACGTTAATTTTGCATTATTATCAAATACTAGAGTTTTGAATTATGAAGATTCCAAATTATTACTTGGCACGGAAAGCCAAAGTATTATCGCGAGATTCTATATGCAACGCAGTGAAATTTTAAAACTATTAAGACAAAAACGTGAATTTTGTGATCTTTTAAGTATTGAGCTTAAGTTATTTATTGAACCTATGGCAAAAGTAGAAAAATTAATTCCACCCAAAAGAGATGATATTCCAGATAACATCTCATATAAAGCAAGTAAAACGCTATCTCAGCTATGCAAACAAACTAAAACACCCAAAATCCAAGAGTCATTAACTAAGTTTTTAGCTAAACATGGAAAATTTAAGACTGACAACGATTAAGCTTCTGATTTAATTCTGCTAGCTTAACATATTTCAAATAGGTACCGAGCGCAATAGAGCCTGCCAAAATAAAACCATATTTACCATCTAAAAAGCCACGTTTTATGACATAGCTTCTTATAAAAGACCAAGTGCCTTTAATAACAGCTAAAATTAAAGAAGATTTTTTACCTTTTTTATACAACTTCTGGGCACTTAAACTACTATATTCATTAGCCTTAGCTATCGCATCAGCTATTGTATTATACGTATAATGAAATAAAAATGCTTTTAGCTTTTCTACTTGGCCATCAACGATGATACTCTCATGTACAATCTCATCAGAAAAATGACCTTTAACTCGCTTTAATAGTCGAATAGGTGCATCATCTTTCCAGTCACCATAACGAATCATCTTTAAACCAAAAAAAGATTTTCGAGTAATTTTATAGGCATCTATCTGAGTATCACTTAAGCAAATTGATTGAATTTCTTTAGCTAATGCAGCTGGAACTTCTTCATCAGCATCTAAGGATAATACCCACTTTTTTGTTGCCTTTGATAATGCAAACTGCTTTTGCTTACCATAACCTAACCAATCTTGGTGATAAATAGTATCCGTATATTCTTTTGTAATAGATAGTGTTTGATCGCTACTGCCTGAATCAACCACAATAATTTCACCAGCCCAACTTACTGACTCAAGTGCACGTCTAATATTTTTTTGTTCATTTTTAACAATAATAATTACACTTAAATCAAATGCCATAACTAATCAACTTTTCTATTAAGCTATACATCAATATTTTTAACATTTAAGGCATTTTGCTCAATAAATTCGCGTCTTGGTTCAACGTGATCGCCCATAAGTGTAGAAAATAACTCATCTGCAGCCACAGCATCAGAGACAGAAACTTGAAGCATACGTCGAGTTTCAGGATCCATAGTCGTCTCCCACAATTGCTCAGGATTCATTTCACCTAAACCCTTATAGCGTTGAATACTTTGTCCACGCTTGGCTTCTTTTAATAACCAATCAATTGCTTGCTCAAAATGATCAATTGGCTGTGATTTTTCACCACGTTCAACCCTTGCATTATCACCAATTAAATCATGCAATGACTCACCTAATTCACAAATTACTTTATAATCTTTCCCCTCAAAAAAAGTAAATGGAATAATATAAGCAGTTTCAACACCATGAAAGTAACGCTTAAGCACTAACTGATGGACAGTTTCATTATCATCTTCATGTCGAATGGCTGTTGTTGTCTTATAAGACTCATAGCTTAATGCTCGTTTATTTAAGTGTGCTTCTAGTGTTTGCCACCATTGGTCTAATGCTTGGCTTTCAGAGTGCCAATCAGTCTGATAAGGTTGATAGTAAATTAATGATTTTAAAAATGACTCAGGATAACGCCTAGATAGTTGATTTACAATTTGTATCACTTTTTGATATTGCGTATATAGACTTTCTAAGCCAATACCTGTTATAGGTGGTGCTTGATCATTTGGATAAAGCTTTGCACCTTCAAGACCAATTTGACCTAAATAATCATTTAAGGCTGGATCATCTTTTAAGTACATCTCTTGTTTACCTTTTTTAACTTTATATAACGGCGGCTGCGCAATATAGATATGACCACGACTAACTAATTCAGGCATTTGTCTGTAAAAAAAAGTTAATAATAATGTCCGAATATGTGAACCATCAACATCCGCATCTGTCATAATAACAATATAATGATATCTTAGTTTATCTGGATCATATTCATCACGGCCAATACCACAACCTAATGCTTTGATTAATGTACCCACCTCTTGAGATGATAGCATTTTATCAAATCGTGCTTTTTCAACATTTAAAATCTTACCTTTTAATGGCAAAATAGCCTGACTTCTACGATCACGCGCTTGTTTTGCTGAGCCACCAGCAGAGTCTCCCTCAACAATAAATAATTCCGATTTAGCTGGGTCTTTTTCTTGGCAATCTGCTAATTTCCCTGGAAGCCCTGCAATATCTAGTGCACTTTTTCTTCTTGTAACTTCACGTGCTTTTCTTGCTGCTTCGCGGGCTCTTGCTGAATCAATTACTTTATTGGCAACCGTTTTTGCATCACTTGGATTTTCTTGCAAAAATTCAGATAGTTTTTCATAGATTAATGACTCAACGATTGGTTTAACTTCTGATGAGACAAGCTTATCTTTGGTTTGTGATGAAAATTTAGGATCGGGTACTTTTACCGATAAAACAGCCGTTAAGCCTTCTCTTGCATCATCGCCTGTAACACTGACTTTATGGCGTTTCGCTAAACCTTCTTGCTCAATATATTGGTTAACCGTTCTAGTTAACCCAGCTCTAAAGCCAGATAAATGCGTCCCACCATCTTTTTGTGGGATATTATTGGTAAAACAGAAAATATTTTCTTGATAACCATCATTCCACTGTAATGCAAGTTCTACAACAACACCTTCTTTTTCACCTCTAACAAATACAATTGAGTCATGCAATGCAGTACGTTTAAGATTAAGGTGCTCAACAAATGACTGAATACCGCCATCATACTGAAAAACCTGATCACGATCTTCATTTAGATCTTTTAGATGAATTCTAACGCCAGAATTCAAAAATGCTAATTCTCTAATTCGTTTAGCTAAAATATCGTATTGAAACTCAATTTGACTGAAGGTAATAGGACTTGGTTTAAAGCGAATCATCGTACCTTTTTCATCTGTATTACCTACTTCTTCTAACGGTGCTTTAGGCTCTCCATCATTATAAAATTGTTGATATGCTTTACCATTTTTCCATACCTTTAACTCTAAAGTTTCTGATAGGGCATTAACAACTGAAACACCAACACCATGTAGTCCACCTGATACTTTATAAGCATTATCATCAAACTTACCACCAGCATGCAATACTGTCATAATGACTTCAGCAGCAGAACGCCCCTCTTCTGGGTGAATATCAACAGGTATCCCCCGGCCATTATCTCGAATTGAAACACTACCATCGGTATGTAAAACAACCTCAATATTAGAACAAAAACCAGCTAACGCTTCATCAATCGAGTTATCAAGCACTTCAAAAACCATATGATGCAAGCCTGAGCCATCATCTGTATCACCAATATACATTCCTGGACGCTTACGAACTGCATCTAAACCTTTTAAGACTCGAATATTTGATGAATCGTATTGTGTCTCTGCCATAAATTTATTACTCCACGTATTATCTATTCTCTCATCTTGAAGCATCAGATAAGTTTAAATTTGTCAGTTATTTTATCAGAAATTAGCCACAGATACTCTTATAAAATACCAATGTTATAGATTAAATCAGCATAAATGATTATTATTGTCACCAAAGTGTCAGAAACGGTTAAATTAACCTACTTCTTTTAATGATCGCTCCTTTAATGGTGGCATAACCAATGCATTACCTTCAACGACTAGTTCACCATCTTGGTTATAGCAGAAAGTATCCAATTTTACTCGGTTTTTATCAACATCAACTGATGTAATTTCAACAACCGCCTTAATCGTATCACCAATATAAACTGGCGCTTTAAAGCGAATAGATTGTTCCAAATAAATCGTACCAGGACCAGGTAATTGCATTCCTATGACTGTTGAGATAAAACTAGCTGTTAACATACCATGAGCAATTCGCTTCTTAAAACGTGTATCTTTAGCTTTTTCTTCATTAATATGCGCAGGATTTAAATCACCGCTAACACCTGCAAACAAATAAATATCCGTCTCTGTAATTGTTTTACTAAACGATGCTTTTTGACCGACTTCAATTTCAGTGACATTTTGCCCAATCATACAATCCTCCTTAAATAATAATCCACTGACTTAAGGATTTTTATTTTTTAATTAATCGCCATACTGCCCCGTTTTTTGATTTTTTATCTAATAAATCTATATAAGCTTGATGTGCTTTTTCACTATCTTCTGACAAATTAGCTAGCTTAAAATTAAGCTGGCTAAAATCAAGCGATTTTGATTGATCATTACCTCGCTTAACTTCTGAAGCTTCATTTAAAGCTAGTTGCGTTTGCCCACCTGTCATTGCAAAATAAACTTTTGCAAGTAACTGAGCATCTAATAAAGCTCCATGCAAACTACGATGTGCATTACTAATCATATAGCGTTTACATAACGCATCTAATGAGTTTCTCTGCCCTGGGTGCATCTTACGTGCCATTACCAAGGTGTCAACAATACCACAATGCTCTTTTAGCATACCCCAAGTATTATTTGACATTCGGCTTAGTTCATAATCTAGAAAAGGCACATCAAATCCAGCATTATGAATGACAAGTTCCGCTCCTTTTAAATAATTCATAATCTCATCAGCTTTATCTTCGAACACTGGCTCATTTTCTAGCCGCTGATTTGAAATACCATGAACTTCAAAGGCACCCGCTTCAATCTCAATATCTGGCTTAAAATACAAATGTAAGTCGTTACCAGTTAATTTACGGTTAATTGCTTCAACACCACCAAATTCAATGATTCGATGACCATTTTTAAATTCAAAACCACTGGTTTCTGTATCTACAAATATCTGACGCATACGCACAAAAAATTACATATTCCTTTTTGTATTGTAGGGAAATTATAGGATTTGTAAAGTCGTGACTTAATGATTTTAGTTTTAATTAAGTTGTTAACTGCAATGCTAAACGCTCAATACCAAGCCCAACAAGCTTAATTAATTTTTCACTGGCTTTATTGGCATAGACTAAAACATCTTCATGCGCAATTGGTTCATCAGTAATCCCTGATGCCATATTAGTAACTGCAGCAAAGCCTGTTACTTTCAAACCACAGTGTTTAGCAATGATAACTTCAGGTACCACAGACATCGCCACCACATCAGCGCCCATAAGCTTAAATGCTCGAATCTCTGCTGGTGTTTCAAAAGAAGGTCCTAAAACTGCTAGATAGACACCTTCAGGCAAATCAAACTCCATTTCTTGAGCAATCTCTTTAAATAAAACCCGCGCGCTTTTATCATAAGCTTCTTCCATTGGCACAAATCTTGGTCCAATTAAGTCATCATTCGGACCGACTAATGGATTACCTGGTTGTAAGTTAATATGATCTTTTATCAATACAACATCACCAGGTTTATTCTCTGGATTTAATGAGCCTGCTGCACCTGTTACAATTAAATGCTCTATTCCCAAGCCTTTCATTATACGAATGGGCAAAGCAACTTCTTGAAATTGAGCCCCTTCGTATAAATGTACGCGTCCACTCATACAAATGACTTCAACGCCCTTATAAAACCCAACAATATACTCTCCAGCATGTCCTTCTACACTGGAAGTAAAAAATCCTGGTAGCTCTTCATAAGGCACTTTTGCAACAACATCAACTTCATCCGCTAAAGGTCCTAAACCAGAGCCCAAAACCAAACCAAATTTAGGTCTAAAGTCACCAATTTTTTGCTTTAAAATAGATAAGGCATCATTATAAAAAGTCATTTTCAAATCTCATATAAAGTTATTTTAATAGCAAAGATTATATATTAAATCACTTTATTAATCTAAAAATTTGTTAATAACATTTAAAACGAAAAAAGTCGCCAAAAGGCGACTTAATAATAGATAGTCTATATTGATATAAGCAAAAGCTACAATTAGAAGTAAACTGTAACGTCTGCTTGAACAATATTTGATGCTTGAAGTGAGTTTGTATTAAGCTTACCACCAGCAAAGTTATAAGCAAGACCAAACCACAATGTATCAATAACGTTAGTACGAGCACCAGCTGTAAATTGATAAATATTGTTGTCAGTATCTTGAAATAACTGGCTATAGCTGAAGAAGAACACAGAGTCATGTCCCATCAACGGCATAGAGTAAGATGAATTCACATCCCAAGCTTTTAGAATAGCACCACCACTGAAAGCATTGGTCATTTGGCCTGTATAACCAACAATCCAAGTCCAGTTAAATAAGTTAGTATTCTGCCATGGGCTACCAGAAGAGTTAGTTTGATCAACTGGATTCAACGCACTATTATTTGCTAGACCATAAACACTTTGAGTTGTCATTACAAAGTCAGTTGATAATGCAAAACCTGCAACATCAAAACCAGCATTCGCAGTCCAAGCACCAACACGATCACCATGACCAGTTGCTGTATTATAATTGTCACCACGGAAGCCAGTACCATTAATATAGCCTGTACCAACATGATAAGTAAACTTACCATTTAATGTTTGCTGATACATAACATTAGCAGCAAAGTTATTAAGTTGGCTTTGATCGCCTGGATTAGAAGCATTTAAGCTTCCATTTGCATTACCATTCATTAATGTCACAGTTGCTGTCACACCATAATTATGGAAACCAACACCAAACTGACCACCTGAAGCTAAGAAAGCTGCACGAGTAATTCCAGGGATATAGGTGTTATCCATAGAGAAATCACCGAAGTCAACAGTTTTCACACCACCCCAAGCATAGACAGGTGCTTTATCTAGATTACCGACAACAAAGTAAGCATCCGGCATAACCACATCATTAGTTACAGGGTTAAGTACCGCCATATTAGCATAACCTGTTACCCAGTCACCAATTGTTGATGTAAAGATCACATTGGCATAAGGTAATTCAATTGCAGTTGAATTATCAGCACCAATTTCTGTACCTGTTGTGCCTACAGCAGATCCTGCAGCCACATTATTACCTTGATTGACACTATTCATGCGACGGAATTGAGCTTGAAGCTCACCTTTTCCACCAAGATAGATTGAATTAGATGATAACTGACCACTTTCACGTGAGTGTAAAATAGCTAATTCACGGTTAACACCTGAATCTTGGTTATTTAACATCTTTTGAGTATAGTCAGCATCGTATTTAACAAATGAAACACCACCTGTGTTGCCACTTGATTTGCTCATAGAAGAACTGCTAGATCCGCTGTTCACCTGAGCCTGAAGCTGTTGAATTTGTTGTTGTAGGTTTGCAATTTTAGCGTCGACATCCGAAGAAGCCGCCATTGCTGAACCTGAAACAATCATACCGGCAGTCAATGCAGTAACAATTGTTTTTACTCTCACGTCCTTTCTCCTCATTTTTGTTATGATAAATGTTAACCAAAAGCGTCCTTTTGATTCGGCAACTGAATTTTATGCGCCACTTTCTTCAATTTCAAGCAAAAAATCCAAAACTAGCACTTTATTACCACCTAAGTTAGTCAGTATCAAAATAAAATGCAAGCCTGATTACATAAATTATTTACTTTTTTGCAGCACAAAGATAATTATTACCAAACCCTTAATCTTTAAGTTTCCTAAATTTGTCAAATTTTACTCTATCTATAGCTCTTCAGCATTGCTTTTTAAGTAAGCTGCTACACCTTCAGGTGAGGCAGTCATACCTGTATCACCTTTATTCCATCCAGCTGGACAAACTTCACCATGCTCTTCATGAAATTGTAATGCTTCTACCATACGCACAAGCTCATCCATATTACGACCAAGTGGTAAATCATTAACGATTTGATGGCGAACAATTCCGCCTTGATCAATTAAAAACGTACCCCTAAATGCAACACCAACTTGTGGATGTTCTACACCATAAGCTTTTGTAATCGTATGATCAATATCTGCAATCATCGTATATTTTACAGGGCCAATACCACCTTGGTCAATTGGTGTATTTCTCCACGCATTGTGCGTAAAGTGCGAATCGATTGAAACGGCAAACACTTCAACGCCAAGTGATTGTAGAGCATCAACACGCCTATCCAATGCAATTAACTCTGATGGGCAAACAAAAGTAAAATCAAGTGGGTAAAAAACAATCGCTGCATATTTACCACTACGTGCTTGATTAAAGTTTAATGCTTCAACAATCTCGCCTGTTGCTGAGACAGCCGGAGCAGTAAAGTCAGGTGCTTGACGCCCAACTAATACTGTCATTTTAATTCTCCTTATAAATTAATCCAAATATTGTAATTTTCTAAAAACCAGTCAAATGGTAATTATGGATGCTAGTTTCCCTTAGGCTTAAGAATTTGTCAACTCATTGCAAACAAAAAGCAATACTTTTTCTTCATTTTAGTTGGAAGGTGAAATTATAAGAAAATATGGCTTTTTTTTGATATATTAATTTATTTTATTATTTGTAAAACTATTGTTAATTTAAATTGCTATTTTGAACCTTCAAATTATAGCGTCTAGCTTTTAATGCATAGTATAAAGCTAACTTTAAAATAGCAACCAATGGCCAAACAAATGCAGAAAGAAAAATAGTAACAACTTCATCAATCCCAAATATCAAGGAATTATCCGTACCTGTTGCACTTTGTATTAACCACTCTCCAATTGATGGAATATTAAGTAAAATATAACAGATAAACGCTATACCCAATGACTTAGTATATGCACCAATTGTTAGTTTAAAGCTTTCACTAATTGAACTAAACGCACTTTTTTGATCATATAGTATCAGTGGTATATAAATGATTAAAGCAGCATAAACAAGAATACCTAATATGCCAAAAATCATGCTTGATACCATTACTGAGAGCATTAATAGTAAATAGACAAATAATGTCGCTATTGCAATAACAATAAGACGAGATAAAACAAATTGAACATGTTTAGTTATTGGCTGAGAACGTCCTTGCCAACTCTCATCAACAACGTTTTGAAAAAGTGCTGTTGCAAAAGGAAGAATTACTAAATAAAAAACAATACCAGTAGCAATAACCAAATGCATTGTTGAGGTGACTTTATCTGCAAATGCGGATAAATCTTGACCCTTAGCATTTTCTTGCATCATTTGATAGATCAAATCGATCATACCTGAACGCTGCATAAATATAATAAACAATTGATATAACACTGACACAATCAAGGCAATAATAAACAGCCGTTTAATGTTCTGTCGGTACAATTCCCATGTTCTTTGAATGATTTCACTAAAACTTGGCTCATTCAATAATTTCATCAGATTCCTCGTTTGACCTTTAACCCATATTGTGGCAGAGTACCGAAAGTTTTATCATTTATCAATAACAAAGGGAAAATTATGCTACTGAGCGAACGGGTAAAAGAACATTTCTCAAATAGCATTCAAATGATGATCTCATCAGCTGATACCTTAAGTGAGCCAATTGCTCAAGCTGGTGATTTAATTGTACAAACCTTACTAAATGGTGGTAAAATTTTTACTTGTGGAAATGATGGCGCAGCTGCAAATGCACAACACTTAGCGGCTCAATTATTAAATCGTTATGAGATGGAACGCCCATCATTACCTGCAATTGCATTAACTTCAAACGTCTCAACATTAACTGCTATAGGTAGTGGTGATCATTATCGTGAGATTTTCTCAAAACAAATTTATGCACTCGCTTCTGAAGTTGACATTTTAATTGCAATATCTACTGATAACTTTGCTGAAAATATTATTCAAGCAATCCACGTTGCTCATGAAAAAGGCAGTAAAGTAATTGCCATTACGGGCGGCAAATCAGGCGGCATTGACAATTTATTAGAAAATAATGACATCAATATTTTAGCTCCTTCAGAAAAAATACCACATATTCAAGAGTGCCATACATTAATCATCCATATACTCTGTGACTTAATAGATCAAAAGTTATTTGGCTCAGAAAGCTTTTAAAGCGCTAATATTTTAATAGAACTACAAAAATTATTTTCGTTCTCTTTTCTGACAATCCTTACAAATCACATAAAGACATAAACTATGATCTACCAAATCATAGCCTTTTTGATCAGCAATAATATGCTGACGTTGCTCTATCAGCTCATCATAAAACTCTTCTACCTTACGACAAGAAACACAAATCATATGATCATGATGATGATCAGGTACTAACTCATACACTGCTTGATCATCTCCCAAATTCAATCGATTGACTAACCCTGCACTTTCAAACTGGCCTAATACACGATAAACCGTTGCTAAAGCAACTTGCTCCCCTTGCTTTTGTAATTCATAGTGAACCTCTTCAGCAGAAAAATGACGATCACCTTTAGATGCTTCTAATAATTGCAATATTTTCACCCTTGGCTGAGTTACTCTAAGGCCTGCCTCTTTCAATTCTTGTTGTTTTGACATATTGCTAAACTCGCTTTAATTAATGTAATGTTTTTACTAGTTATTGAGTCATGCGCGTGATTCGATTATCATGTCATAACTTTATAAAATAAAATTAAGTGCGTATTATACTATGATCAGTCAAAAAGCGTTAGCCCCATTATTAGTCGCCATCACTTTAAGCTTAAATGCTTGTAGCTTATTTACACCTTATACCGCTCCCGTACAACAAGGTAAAATTATTACTCAAAAAGATATTAAACAATTAAAACCAGGAATGAGCCAATCACAAGTTCAATTTATTCTTGGCTCACCTGATATTGTCGATCCATTCCATAAAAATACTTGGTATTATGTTTATACCATTAAACACTACAATACAACAATGGAAGAAAAACAGTTACACGTTAATTTTAGTGATGGGAAACTTGTTAGTATCTCTGGTGATTATCCACCACCACAAGTTATTGAGTATACAAAAAAAGACAATGATGAAACTAAAACAGATACGCCACAGAACACTAAAGATAACAAAACCCAATCCTCATCTAAATCTTCATCACCTTCTAATGCTAATACAGCAAAAAATAAATAACTTTACTTTAATCACCTAAGCTTACTTTTTACCAAACAGTTTTAATAAGTAATGTTTGGTTTGCTCTATCTGATAACGATAGCCTAACTCACGCTCTTTATCCCGCTCAGCAATCAACTGCTCAATATCAATTGATTGGTCATTTAAAAGCTTATCTTTAATGCTTTCTAATAAGCCAGGTGTTAAGAAAGTAGTAACATTATCTTGCGTAACTTTATCTAGCAGCTCAGCAATCATTGCTTTAACTTCACCTTGACTACTTTCCACACTAATGTTTTCTAGCTTAGCAATAGCTTCTTCTAAATTAGCGTCATTAAATAACTGATAAACTTCATTAACCTGAGCTTGTTCAATCACTGCACCATTACCATTTGCATGCCCATTACCATTTAGTGCAGCTTGCTCAATTTGCTCTACTTTATCAGAGCTTAATGAGAAATGAAGCTCATGATACATAACATTATCTTTATAAATTCTAGCAATAAAGTTTGTATCTCCATCATAATCAGAGTTACCAACATACTTCACGTTAACCTCATTTGCATTTGTTGATATTTCAAAACTTCCCTGATGAGGCTCAACGCCTTCGATTGACATTGTAACACCAGGCTGATTATAAACTGTAAATAAGTTTATACCATCTGTTTTTGGCACTAACGCTTTGAATGGATCAGATATAGTTCCTTGAGCAGTTAAAGCTGTTTCTATTTCAATTGAAATTGTAATTGATATCGTTGCATCAAGACCTGTAATATCATCACCAATACCTTCAGATGAAACCACTCCTTCATCTGGTGATGTTATGCCAACAAATAATGGTGGCCTATAATCTATAATATCAATTCTACTCAAGCCATCACGAGGTAAGAATACTTGACGATGCACATCAGATATAAAGGTATCACCACGATCAAAGCCATTTAACTGAATTAATCCACTATCTATAACGTGTGTACCATCTGTTACATGAAAGCGGAAGCTTGGTGCATTAAATGAATCATCGTGAAGGAAGCCAACTGTACCATTTAAAATTTCTTGGAAAGTAAATGCAGTGACTGGCGCACCTGTCGCTATATTAACAAATGATGCACTATTAATCTCAGTTAATGTAATAATTAAATTAACTGGAATTGTATCAAGATCAATAATATCAACAATGCTATTATCAAATACAACTAATACACCTCTATCTATCGTAAATGGTGTAACTGTTAATTGTGGTACATCTGCAATGTCAATAACATTAATCGCTACCGTATCAACATCTAAAAGACTTGTTGCATCGGTTGATGTAACAACCAATAAATCTGAACCAAAGTAATTTAAATCACCTAAATACTGTAAGCTTGCTAAGGTCGCATTAATATCTGCTTCACTACCTGTGATAGTTAAATCACCACTGCCATTACTACCGGCACTTATTGTCGCACTGCCTGATAAACTAACCGTTAAGCTACCATTACTTACTTGTAGACGTGTTGATGATAAATTACCATCTGGATCGGTAACACTGATACCGGCTATGGCTGTTAGTGTATCCTCTGGAATACTTTGAGCACCTGGCACTGTATTAATTGGTGCATCATCGGCCGGATTAACCGTAATTGTCACTGTATCTACATCTGTTAAGCTTGTTGGCAAGGTTGCATCGCTTGAAGTTACTGTTAAAGTATCTAAACCATTAAAGTCTTGGCTACCTTGATAAGTTAAACTTGCTAAGGTCGCATTAATATCAGCCTCACTACCTGTGATGGTTAAATCACCACTGCCATTACTACCTGCACTGATCGTTGCACTACCTGATAAGATAACTGTTAAGCTACCATCATTAACTTGTAATTGCGTACTTACTAAATCACCATCAACATCCGTTACACTGATTAAATTACCATTACCCACATTAAAGGCTAAGATTTCATCTTCATTAACACTTTGAGCACCTGGGACACTATTAACTGGAGCATCTGCTGTATTGGTTACTATAATCTCAACCGTATCAACATCACTTAAGCTTGTTGCATCGGTTGAGGTAACCGTTAATATATCTGAACCAATAAAGTCTGTATTACCTTGATAGGTTAAGCTTAATAACGTTGCATTAATGTCAGCTTCACTTCCTGAAATCGTTAAATCACCACTACCATTACTACCACCACTGATCGTTGCACTACCTGATAAAATTACCGTTAATATACCATTATTAACCGCTAATTGAGTGGATGATAAGTTGCCATTTGGATCGGTAACACTAATACTACCAATACCTAATATTGCTTCTTCGGCTACTGCTTGAGCACCTGGAACAGTATTAACTGGCGCATCCGATGGATTCGCTGAATTAACGGTTATACCTAATACATCAACATCTGATAATGCTGGCGCTGCACTGTCAAATGATGTAACTGTTAAGACATCTGCACCAGTAAAGCCTAAACTACCTTGATAAATTAAACTTGATAAGCTTGCATTAATATCTGCTTCACTGCCTGAAATCGTTAAATCACCACTGCCATTAGAACCCGCACTGATCGTTGCACCACCTACTAATATAACAGTCAAGCTACCATTATTTACTTGTAAGCGAGTCGTTGCTAAATTGCCATCAACATCCGTTACACTAATACCTGCAATGGCTAATGGTAATTCCTGATTGGCTGTTTGATTACCTGGTAAACTATTCACTGGTGGATCATTTAATGGATTAACATTAATCGCAACGGTATCTACATCTGATAATGGCGTTGCACTTGAATCTAATGATGTGACCGTTAAGACATCTGAACCATTATAATGTAAGTTAGCTTGATAGATTAAAGTTGCTAACGTTGCATTGATATCAGCCTCACTACCTGAGATGGTTAAATCACCACTGCCATTACTACCTGCACTTATCGTTGCACTACCTGATAAACTAATGGTTAATGTACCATTATTAACCTGTAATTGAGTCGATGATAAATTACCATCTGGATCTGTCACTGTAATGGCATTACCACCACCTAAGTTAAAGGCTAAGGCTGTATCTTCATCTACACTTTGAGCGCCTGGGACACTGTTAATTGGTGGATCATTATCTAATGAAGTAACATTAATCGCAACGGTATCTACATCACTTAAGCTTGTTGCATCGGTTGAAGTAACCGTTAATAAATCTGGACCAAAGTAGTCTTGATTACCCTGATATGTCAATGTCGCTAAGGTGTTATTAATATCAACTTCACTACCTGAAATCGTTAAGTCACCACTACCGTTACTACCGGCACTGATCGTTGCACTACCTGATAAGGTAACGGTTAAGAAACCATTATGCACTTCTAGGCGTGTTGTTGATAAGTTGCCATTTGGATCGGTAACACTGATACCGCCTAATGCTAAAACTGTATCTTCATTAATACTTTGAGCGCCAGGGAAAGTATTAACTGGGGCATCTGATGGATTCGCTGCATTAACTGTAATTGCAACAGTATCTACATCACTTAAGCCTGTTGGTAAGGTTGCATCAACTGAAGTCATCGTTAAGGTATCTGAACCAACAAAGGCTGCATTTCCTTCATAAATTAAGGTTGCTAAGGTATTGTTAATATCAGCTTCACTACCTGTGATGGTTAAATCACCGCTACCATTACTACCACTACTAATTGTCGCACTACCTGCTAAAGTAACCGTTAAGAAACCATTATTAACCTGTAATTGCGTACTTACTAAATTACCATCTGGGTCTGTAACACTTAAGCCTGTAATTGCATGTGGTAATTCTTGATCGGCTGTTTGAGCACCTGGCACTGTATTAATCGGTGCATCATTATCATTCGCTGTAACATTAATCGCCACTGTATCAACATCTAATAAACTCGTTGCATCTAATGAAAGTACCGTTAAGACATCTGGACCAAAGTAATCTTGATTGCCTTGATATTGTACGCTTGCTAATGTCGCATTGATATCCGCTTCACTACCTGAAATGGTTAAATCACCGCTGCCATTACTACCGGCACTTATTGTTGCACTGCCTGATAAGATAACAGTCAAGCTACCATTACTTACCGTTAATTGAGTCGATGATAAATTACCATCTGGATCGGTAACACTGATACCAGCTATGGCTGTTAATGTATCCTCTGGAATACTTTGAGCTCCTGGCACTGTATTAATCGGTGCATCATTATCTACTGCTGTGACAGTAATATTAATCGTATCTACATCAGTTAAACCAGTTGGTAAAGTTGCATCGGTTGACGTCATCGTTAAGGTATCTAAACCAAAGAAGTTAAAGTTACCTAAATAGGTTAATGAGGCTAAAGTTGCATTAATATCTGCTTCACTACCTGTGATGGTTAAATCACCACTGCCATTACTACCGCTACTTATCGTTGCACTGCCAACTAAGATCACTTCTAAAGTACCATTATTAACCTGTAACTGAGTTGAGACTAAGTTGCCATCTGGGTCGGTGACACTTAAGCCATTAATACCACTAGTAAAGGCTAAGGTTTCATCTTCATTGACTACTTGTGGGCCTGGCACTGTATTAATTGGTGCGTCATTATCTACTGCTGTGACATTAATCGCTACCGTATCAACATCTAAAAGACTTGTTGCATCGGTTGATGTAACAACCAATAAATCTGAACCAAAGTAATTTAAATCACCTAAATACTGTAAGCTTGCTAAGGTCGCATTAATATCTGCTTCACTACCTGAAATGGTTAAATCACCACTGCCATTACTACCGGCACTTATTGTCGCACTGCCTGATAAACTAACCGTTAAGCTACCATTACTTACTTGTAGACGTGTTGATGATAAATTACCATCTGGATCGGTAACACTGATACCGGCTATGGCTGTTAGTGTATCCTCTGGAATACTTTGAGCACCTGGCACTGTATTAATTGGTGCATCATCGGCCGGATTAACCGTAATTGTCACTGTATCTACATCTGTTAAGCTTGTTGGCAAGGTTGCATCGCTTGAAGTTACTGTTAAAGTATCTGAACCATTAAAGTCTTGGCTACCTTGATAAGTTAAACTTGCTAAGGTGGCATTAATATCAGCCTCACTACCTGTGATGGTTAAATCACCACTGCCATTACTACCACCACTGATCGTTGCACTACCTGATAAGATAACTGTTAAGCTACCATCATTAACTTGTAATTGCGTACTTACTAAATCACCATCAACATCCGTTACACTGATTAAATTACCATTACCCACATTAAAGGCTAAGATTTCATCTTCATTAACACTTTGAGCACCTGGAACACTATTAACCGGAGCATCTGCTGTATTGGTTACTATAATCTCAACCGTATCAACATCACTTAAGCTTGTTGCATCGGTTGAGGTAACCGTTAATATATCTGAACCAATAAAGTCTGTATTACCTTGATAGGTTAAGCTTAATAACGTTGCATTAATGTCAGCTTCACTACCTGAAATGGTTAAATCACCACTACCATTACTACCACCACTGATCGTTGCACTACCTGATAAAGTTACCGTTAATATACCATTATTAACCGCTAATTGAGTGGATGATAAGTTGCCATTTGGATCGGTAACACTAATACTACCAATACCTAATATTGCTTCTTCTGCTACTGCTTGAGCACCTGGAACAGTATTAACTGGCGCATCCGATGGATTCGCTGAATTAACTGTTATACCTAATACATCAACATCTGATAATGCTGGCGCTGCACTGTCAAATGATGTAACTGTTAAGACATCTGCACCAGTAAAGCCTAAACTACCTTGATAAATTAAACTTGATAAGCTTGCATTAATATCTGCTTCACTGCCTGAAATCGTTAAATCACCACTGCCATTAGAACCCGCACTGATCGTTGCACCACCTACTAATATAACAGTCAAGCTACCATTATTTACTTGTAAGCGAGTCGTTGCTAAATTGCCATCAACATCCGTTACACTAATACCTGAAATGGCTAATGGTAATTCCTGATTGGCTGTTTGATTACCTGGTAAACTATTCACTGGTGGATCATTTAATGGATTAACATTAATCGCAACGGTATCTACATCTGATAATGGCGTTGCACTTGAATCTAATGATGTGACCGTTAAGACATCTGAACCATTATAATGTAAGTTAGCTTGATAGATTAAAGTTGCTAACGTTGCATTGATATCAGCCTCACTACCTGAGATGGTTAAATCACCACTGCCATTACTACCACTACTAATTGTCGCACTACCTGCTAAAGTAACCGTTAAGAAACCATTATTAACCTGTAATTGAGTCGATGCTAAATTACCATCTGGATCAGTTACTGTAATAGCATTACCACCACCTAAGTTAAAGGCTAAGGCTGTATCTTCATCTACACTTTGAGCGCCTGGGACACTGTTAATTGGTGGATCATTATCTAATGAAGTAACATTAATCGCAACGGTATCTACATCACTTAAGCTTGTTGCATCGGTTGAAGTAACCGTTAATAAATCTGGACCAAAGTAGTCTTGATTACCCTGATATGTCAATGTCGCTAAGGTGTTATTAATATCAACTTCACTACCTGAAATCGTTAAGTCACCACTACCGTTACTACCGGCACTGATCGTTGCACTACCTGATAAGGTAACGGTTAAGAAACCATTATGCACTTCTAGGCGTGTTGTTGATAAGTTACCATTTGGATCGGTAACACTGATACCGCTTAATGCTAAAACTGTATCTTCATTAACACTTTGAGCGCCAGGGAAAGTATTAACTGGGGCATCTGATGGATTCGCTGCATTAACTGTAATTGCAACAGTATCTACATCACTTAAGCCTGTTGGTAAGGTTGCATCAACTGAAGTCATCGTTAAGGTATCTGAACCAACAAAGGCTGCATTTCCTTCATAAATTAAGGTTGCTAAGGTATTGTTAATATCAGCTTCACTACCTGTGATGGTTAAATCACCGCTACCATTACTACCACTACTAATTGTCGCACTACCTGCTAAAGTAACCGTTAAGAAACCATTATTAACCTGTAATTGCGTACTTACTAAATTACCATCTGGGTCTGTAACACTTAAGCCTGTAATTGCATGTGGTAATTCTTGATCGGCTGTTTGAGCACCTGGCACTGTATTAATCGGTGCATCATTATCATTCGCTGTAACATTAATCGCCACTGTATCAACATCTAATAAACTCGTTGCATCTAATGAAAGTACCGTTAAGACATCTGGACCAAAGTAATCTTGATTGCCTTGATATTGTACGCTTGCTAATGTCGCATTGATATCCGCTTCACTACCTGAAATGGTTAAATCACCGCTGCCATTACTACCGGCACTTATTGTTGCACTGCCTGATAAGATAACAGTCAAGCTACCATTACTTACCGTTAATTGAGTCGATGATAAATTACCATCTGGATCGGTAACACTGATACCAGCTATGGCTGTTAATGTATCCTCTGGAATACTTTGAGCTCCTGGCACTGTATTAATCGGTGCATCATTATCTACTGCTGTGACAGTAATATTAATCGTATCTACATCAGTTAAACCAGTTGGTAAAGTTGCATCGGTTGACGTCATCGTTAAGGTATCTAAACCAAAGAAGTTAAAGTTACCTAAATAGGTTAATGAGGCTAAAGTTGCATTAATATCTGCTTCACTACCTGTGATGGTTAAATCACCACTGCCATTACTACCGCTACTTATCGTTGCACTGCCAACTAAGATCACTTCTAAAGTACCATTATTAACCTGTAACTGAGTTGAGACTAAGTTGCCATCTGGGTCGGTGACACTTAAGCCATTAATACCACTAGTAAAGGCTAAGGTTTCATCTTCATTGACTACTTGTGGGCCTGGCACTGTATTAATTGGTGCGTCATTATCTACTGCTGTGACATTAATCGCTACCGTATCAACATCTAAAAGACTTGTTGCATCGGTTGATGTAACAACCAATAAATCTGAACCAAAGTAATTTAAATCACCTAAATACTGTAAGCTTGCTAAGGTCGCATTAATATCTGCTTCACTACCTGAAATGGTTAAATCACCACTGCCATTACTACCGGCACTTATTGTCGCACTGCCTGATAAACTAACCGTTAAGCTACCATTACTTACTTGTAGACGTGTTGATGATAAATTACCATCTGGATCGGTAACACTGATACCGGCTATGGCTGTTAGTGTATCCTCTGGAATACTTTGAGCACCTGGCACTGTATTAATTGGTGCATCATCGGCCGGATTAACCGTAATTGTCACTGTATCTACATCTGTTAAGCTTGTTGGCAAGGTTGCATCGCTTGAAGTTACTGTTAAAGTATCTGAACCATTAAAGTCTTGGCTACCTTGATAAGTTAAACTTGCTAAGGTGGCATTAATATCAGCCTCACTACCTGTGATGGTTAAATCACCACTGCCATTACTACCACCACTGATCGTTGCACTACCTGATAAGATAACTGTTAAGCTACCATCATTAACTTGTAATTGCGTACTTACTAAATCACCATCAACATCCGTTACACTGATTAAATTACCATTACCCACATTAAAGGCTAAGATTTCATCTTCATTAACACTTTGAGCACCTGGAACACTATTAACCGGAGCATCTGCTGTATTGGTTACTATAATCTCAACCGTATCAACATCACTTAAGCTTGTTGCATCGGTTGAGGTAACCGTTAATATATCTGAACCAATAAAGTCTGTATTACCTTGATAGGTTAAGCTTAATAACGTTGCATTAATGTCAGCTTCACTACCTGAAATGGTTAAATCACCACTACCATTACTACCACCACTGATCGTTGCACTACCTGATAAAGTTACCGTTAATATACCATTATTAACCGCTAATTGAGTGGATGATAAGTTGCCATTTGGATCGGTAACACTAATACTACCAATACCTAATATTGCTTCTTCTGCTACTGCTTGAGCACCTGGAACAGTATTAACTGGCGCATCCGATGGATTCGCTGAATTAACTGTTATACCTAATACATCAACATCTGATAATGCTGGCGCTGCACTGTCAAATGATGTAACTGTTAAGACATCTGCACCAGTAAAGCCTAAACTACCTTGATAAATTAAACTTGATAAGCTTGCATTAATATCTGCTTCACTGCCTGAAATCGTTAAATCACCACTGCCATTAGAACCCGCACTGATCGTTGCACCACCTACTAATATAACAGTCAAGCTACCATTATTTACTTGTAAGCGAGTCGTTGCTAAATTGCCATCAACATCCGTTACACTAATACCTGAAATGGCTAATGGTAATTCCTGATTGGCTGTTTGATTACCTGGTAAACTATTCACTGGTGGATCATTTAATGGATTAACATTAATCGCAACGGTATCTACATCTGATAATGGCGTTGCACTTGAATCTAATGATGTGACCGTTAAGACATCTGAACCATTATAATGTAAGTTAGCTTGATAGATTAAAGTTGCTAACGTTGCATTGATATCAGCCTCACTACCTGAGATGGTTAAATCACCACTGCCATTACTACCACTACTAATTGTCGCACTACCTGCTAAAGTAACCGTTAAGAAACCATTATTAACCTGTAATTGAGTCGATGCTAAATTACCATCTGGATCAGTTACTGTAATAGCATTACCACCACCTAAGTTAAAGGCTAAGGCTGTATCTTCATCTACACTTTGAGCGCCTGGGACACTGTTAATTGGTGGATCATTATCTAATGAGGTCACATTAATCGCAACGGTATCTACATCACTTAAGCTTGTTGCATCGGTTGAAGTAACCGTTAATAAATCTGGACCAAAGTAGTCTTGATTACCCTGATATGTCAATGTCGCTAAGGTGTTATTAATATCAACTTCACTACCTGAAATCGTTAAGTCACCACTACCGTTACTACCGGCACTGATCGTTGCACTACCTGATAAGGTAACGGTTAAGAAACCATTATGCACTTCTAGGCGTGTTGTTGATAAGTTACCATTTGGATCGGTAACACTGATACCGCTTAATGCTAAAACTGCATCTTCATTAACACTTTGAGCGCCAGGGACAGTATTAACTGGAGCATCTGATGGATTCGCTGCATTAACTGTAATTGCAACAGTATCTACATCACTTAAGCCTGTTGGTAAGGTTGCATCAACTGAAGTCATCGTTAAGGTATCTGAACCAACAAAGGCTGCATTTCCTTCATAAATTAAGGTTGCTAAAGTATTGTTAATATCAGCTTCACTACCAGTAATGGTTAAATCACCGCTACCATTACTACCACTACTAATTGTCGCACTACCTGCTAAAGTAACCGTTAAGAAACCATTATTAACCTGTAATTGCGTACTTACTAAATTACCATCTGGGTCTGTAACACTTAAGCCTGTAATTGCATGTGGTAATTCTTGATCGGCTGTTTGAGCACCTGGCACTGTATTAATCGGTGCATCATTATCATTCGCTGTAACATTAATCGCCACTGTATCAACATCTAATAAACTCGTTGCATCTAATGAAAGTACCGTTAAGACATCTGGACCAAAGTAATCTTGATTGCCTTGATATTGTACGCTTGCTAATGTCGCATTGATATCCGCTTCACTACCTGAAATGGTTAAATCACCGCTGCCATTACTACCGGCACTTATTGTTGCACTGCCTGATAAGATAACAGTCAAGCTACCATTACTTACCGTTAATTGAGTCGATGATAAATTACCATCTGGATCGGTAACACTGATACCAGCTATGGCTGTTAATGTATCCTCTGGAATACTTTGAGCTCCTGGCACTGTATTAATCGGTGCATCATTATCTACTGCTGTGACAGTAATATTAATCGTATCTACATCAGTTAAACCAGTTGGTAAAGTTGCATCGATTGACGTCATCGTTAAGGTATCTAAACCAAAGAAGTTAAAGTTACCTAAATAGGTTAATGAGGCTAAAGTTGCATTAATATCTGCTTCACTACCTGTGATGGTTAAATCACCACTGCCATTACTACCGCTACTTATCGTTGCACTGCCAACTAAGATCACTTCTAAAGTACCATTATTAACCTGTAACTGAGTTGAGACTAAGTTGCCATCTGGATCGGTGACACTTAAGCCATTAATACCACTAGTAAAGGCTAAGGTTTCATCTTCATTAACTACTTGCGGACCTGGCACTGTATTAATTGGTGCATCATTATCTACTGCTGTGACATTAATCGCTACCGTATCAACATCTAAAAGGCTTGTTGCATCGGTTGATGTAACAACCAATAAATCTGAACCAAAGTAATTTAAATCACCTAAATACTGTAAGCTTGCTAAGGTCGCATTAATATCTGCTTCACTACCTGAAATGGTTAAATCACCACTGCCATTACTACCGGCACTTATTGTCGCACTGCCTGATAAACTAACCGTTAAGCTACCATTACTTACTTGTAGACGTGTTGATGATAAATTACCATCTGGATCGGTAACACTGATACCGGCTATGGCTGTTAGTGTATCCTCTGGAATACTTTGAGCACCTGGCACTGTATTAATTGGTGCATCATCGGCCGGATTAACCGTAATTGTCACTGTATCTACATCTGTTAAGCTTGTTGGCAAGGTTGCATCGCTTGAAGTTACTGTTAAAGTATCTGAACCATTAAAGTCTTGGCTACCTTGATAAGTTAAACTTGCTAAGGTGGCATTAATATCAGCCTCACTACCTGTGATGGTTAAATCACCACTGCCATTACTACCACCACTGATCGTTGCACTACCTGATAAGATAACTGTTAAGCTACCATCATTAACTTGTAATTGCGTACTTACTAAATCACCATCAACATCCGTTACACTGATTAAATTACCATTACCCACATTAAAGGCTAAGATTTCATCTTCATTAACACTTTGAGCACCTGGAACACTATTAACCGGAGCATCTGCTGTATTGGTTACTATAATCTCAACCGTATCAACATCACTTAAGCTTGTTGCATCGGTTGAGGTAACCGTTAATATATCTGAACCAATAAAGTCTGTATTACCTTGATAGGTTAAGCTTAATAACGTTGCATTAATGTCAGCTTCACTACCTGAAATGGTTAAATCACCACTACCATTACTACCACCACTGATCGTTGCACTACCTGATAAAGTTACCGTTAATATACCATTATTAACCGCTAATTGAGTGGATGATAAGTTGCCATTTGGATCGGTAACACTAATACTACCAATACCTAATATTGCTTCTTCTGCTACTGCTTGAGCACCTGGAACAGTATTAACTGGCGCATCCGATGGATTCGCTGAATTAACTGTTATACCTAATACATCAACATCTGATAATGCTGGCGCTGCACTGTCAAATGATGTAACTGTTAAGACATCTGCACCAGTAAAGCCTAAACTACCTTGATAAATTAAACTTGATAAGCTTGCATTAATATCTGCTTCACTGCCTGAAATCGTTAAATCACCACTGCCATTAGAACCCGCACTGATCGTTGCACCACCTACTAATATAACAGTCAAGCTACCATTATTTACTTGTAAGCGAGTCGTTGCTAAATTGCCATCAACATCCGTTACACTAATACCTGAAATGGCTAATGGTAATTCCTGATTGGCTGTTTGATTACCTGGTAAACTATTCACTGGTGGATCATTTAATGGATTAACATTAATCGCAACGGTATCTACATCTGATAATGGCGTTGCACTTGAATCTAATGATGTGACCGTTAAGACATCTGAACCATTATAATGTAAGTTAGCTTGATAGATTAAAGTTGCTAACGTTGCATTGATATCAGCCTCACTACCTGAGATGGTTAAATCACCACTGCCATTACTACCACTACTAATTGTCGCACTACCTGCTAAAGTAACCGTTAAGAAACCATTATTAACCTGTAATTGAGTCGATGCTAAATTACCATCTGGATCAGTTACTGTAATAGCATTACCACCACCTAAGTTAAAGGCTAAGGCTGTATCTTCATCTACACTTTGAGCGCCTGGGACACTGTTAATTGGTGGATCATTATCTAATGAGGTCACATTAATCGCAACGGTATCTACATCACTTAAGCTTGTTGCATCGGTTGAAGTAACCGTTAATAAATCTGGACCAAAGTAGTCTTGATTACCCTGATATGTCAATGTCGCTAAGGTGTTATTAATATCAACTTCACTACCTGAAATCGTTAAGTCACCACTACCGTTACTACCGGCACTGATCGTTGCACTACCTGATAAGGTAACGGTTAAGAAACCATTATGCACTTCTAGGCGTGTTGTTGATAAGTTACCATTTGGATCGGTAACACTGATACCGCTTAATGCTAAAACTGCATCTTCATTAACACTTTGAGCGCCAGGGACAGTATTAACTGGAGCATCTGATGGATTCGCTGCATTAACTGTAATTGCAACAGTATCTACATCACTTAAGCCTGTTGGTAAGGTTGCATCAACTGAAGTCATCGTTAAGGTATCTGAACCAACAAAGGCTGCATTTCCTTCATAAATTAAGGTTGCTAAAGTATTGTTAATATCAGCTTCACTACCAGTAATGGTTAAATCACCGCTACCATTACTACCACTACTAATTGTCGCACTACCTGCTAAAGTAACCGTTAAGAAACCATTATTAACCTGTAATTGCGTACTTACTAAATTACCATCTGGGTCTGTAACACTTAAGCCTGTAATTGCATGTGGTAATTCTTGATCGGCTGTTTGAGCACCTGGCACTGTATTAATCGGTGCATCATTATCATTCGCTGTAACATTAATCGCCACTGTATCAACATCTAATAAACTCGTTGCATCTAATGAAAGTACCGTTAAGACATCTGGACCAAAGTAATCTTGATTGCCTTGATATTGTACGCTTGCTAATGTCGCATTGATATCCGCTTCACTACCTGTGATGGTTAAATCACCACTGCCATTACTACCGGCACTTATTGTTGCACTGCCTGATAAGATAACAGTCAAGCTACCATTACTTACCGTTAATTGAGTCGATGATAAATTACCATCTGGATCGGTAACACTGATACCAGCTATGGCTGTTAATGTATCCTCTGGAATACTTTGAGCTCCTGGCACTGTATTAATCGGTGCATCATTATCTACTGCTGTGACAGTAATATTAATCGTATCTACATCAGTTAAACCAGTTGGTAAAGTTGCATCGATTGACGTCATCGTTAAGGTATCTAAACCAAAGAAGTTAAAGTTACCTAAATAGGTTAATGAGGCTAAAGTTGCATTAATATCTGCTTCACTACCTGTGATGGTTAAATCACCACTGCCATTACTACCGCTACTTATCGTTGCACTGCCAACTAAGATCACTTCTAAAGTACCATTATTAACCTGTAACTGAGTTGAGACTAAGTTGCCATCTGGGTCGGTGACACTTAAGCCATTAATACCACTAGTAAAGGCTAAGGTTTCATCTTCATTGACTACTTGTGGGCCTGGCACTGTATTAATTGGTGCATCATTATCTACTGCTGTGACATTAATCGCTACCGTATCAACATCTAAAAGGCTTGTTGCATCGGTTGATGTAACAACCAATAAATCTGAACCAAAGTAATTTAAATCACCTAAATACTGTAAGCTTGCTAAGGTCGCATTAATATCTGCTTCACTACCTGAAATGGTTAAATCACCACTGCCATTACTACCGGCACTTATTGTCGCACTGCCTGATAAACTAACCGTTAAGCTACCATTATTTACTTGTAGACGTGTTGATGATAAATTACCATCTGGATCGGTAACACTGATACCGGCTATGGCTGTTAGTGTATCCTCTGGAATACTTTGAGCACCTGGCACTGTATTAATTGGTGCATCATCGGCCGGATTAACCGTAATTGTCACTGTATCTACATCTGTTAAGCTTGTTGGCAAGGTTGCATCGCTTGAAGTTACTGTTAAAGTATCTGAACCATTAAAGTCTTGGCTACCTTGATAAGTTAAACTTGCTAAGGTGGCATTAATATCAGCCTCACTACCTGTGATGGTTAAATCACCACTGCCATTACTACCACCACTGATCGTTGCACTACCTGATAAGATAACTGTTAAGCTACCATCATTAACTTGTAATTGCGTACTTACTAAATCACCATCAACATCCGTTACACTGATTAAATTACCATTACCCACATTAAAGGCTAAGATTTCATCTTCATTAACACTTTGAGCACCTGGAACACTATTAACCGGAGCATCTGCTGTATTGGTTACTATAATCTCAACCGTATCAGCATCACTTAAGCTTGTTGCATCGGTTGAGGTAACCGTTAATATATCTGAACCAATAAAGTCTGTATTACCTTGATAGGTTAAGCTTAATAACGTTGCATTAATGTCAGCTTCACTACCTGAAATGGTTAAATCACCACTACCATTACTACCACCACTGATCGTTGCACTACCTGATAAAGTTACCGTTAATATACCATTATTAACCGCTAATTGAGTGGATGATAAGTTGCCATTTGGATCGGTAACACTAATACTACCAATACCTAATATTGCTTCTTCTGCTACTGCTTGAGCACCTGGAACAGTATTAACTGGCGCATCCGATGGATTCGCTGAATTAACTGTTATACCTAATACATCAACATCTGATAATGCTGGCGCTGCACTGTCAAATGATGTAACTGTTAAGACATCTGCACCAGTAAAGCCTAAACTACCTTGATAGATTAAACTTGATAAGCTTGCATTAATATCTGCTTCACTGCCTGAAATCGTTAAATCACCACTGCCATTAGAACCCGCACTGATCGTTGCACCACCTACTAATATAACAGTCAAGCTACCATTATTTACTTGTAAGCGAGTCGTTGCTAAATTGCCATCAACATCCGTTACACTAATACCTGCAATGGCTAATGGTAATTCCTGATTGGCTGTTTGATTACCTGGTAAACTATTCACTGGTGGATCATTTAATGGATTAACATTAATCGCAACGGTATCTACATCTGATAATGGCGTTGCACTTGAATCTAATGATGTGACCGTTAAGACATCTGAACCATTATAATGTAAGTTAGCTTGATAGATTAAAGTTGCTAACGTTGCATTGATATCAGCCTCACTACCTGAGATGGTTAAATCACCACTGCCATTACTACCTGCACTTATCGTTGCACTACCTGATAAACTAATGGTTAATGTACCATTATTAACCTGTAATTGAGTCGATGATAAATTACCATCTGGATCTGTCACTGTAATGGCATTACCACCACCTAAGTTAAAGGCTAAGGCTGTATCTTCATCTACACTTTGAGCGCCTGGGACACTGTTAATTGGTGGATCATTATCTAATGAAGTAACATTAATCGCAACGGTATCTACATCACTTAAGCTTGTTGCATCGGTTGAAGTAACCGTTAATAAATCTGGACCAAAGTAGTCTTGATTACCCTGATATGTCAATGTCGCTAAGGTGTTATTAATATCAACTTCACTACCTGAAATCGTTAAGTCACCACTACCGTTACTACCGGCACTGATCGTTGCACTACCTGATAAGGTAACGGTTAAGAAACCATTATGCACTTCTAGGCGTGTTGTTGATAAGTTACCATTTGGATCGGTAACACTGATACCGCTTAATGCTAAAACTGTATCTTCATTAACACTTTGAGCGCCAGGGAAAGTATTAACTGGGGCATCTGATGGATTCGCTGCATTAACTGTAATTGCAACAGTATCTACATCACTTAAGCCTGTTGGTAAGGTTGCATCAACTGAAGTCATCGTTAAGGTATCTGAACCAACAAAGGCTGCATTTCCTTCATAAATTAAGGTTGCTAAGGTATTGTTAATATCAGCTTCACTACCTGTGATGGTTAAATCACCGCTACCATTACTACCACTACTAATTGTCGCACTACCTGCTAAAGTAACCGTTAAGAAACCATTATTAACCTGTAATTGCGTACTTACTAAATTACCATCTGGGTCTGTAACACTTAAGCCTGTAATTGCATGTGGTAATTCTTGATCGGCTGTTTGAGCACCTGGCACTGTATTAATCGGTGCATCATTATCATTCGCTGTAACATTAATCGCCACTGTATCAACATCTAATAAACTCGTTGCATCTAATGAAAGTACCGTTAAGACATCTGGACCAAAGTAATCTTGATTGCCTTGATATTGTACGCTTGCTAATGTCGCATTGATATCCGCTTCACTACCTGAAATGGTTAAATCACCGCTGCCATTACTACCGGCACTTATTGTTGCACTGCCTGATAAGATAACAGTCAAGCTACCATTACTTACCGTTAATTGAGTCGATGATAAATTACCATCTGGATCGGTAACACTGATACCAGCTATGGCTGTTAATGTATCCTCTGGAATACTTTGAGCTCCTGGCACTGTATTAATCGGTGCATCATTATCTACTGCTGTGACAGTAATATTAATCGTATCTACATCAGTTAAACCAGTTGGTAAAGTTGCATCGGTTGACGTCATCGTTAAGGTATCTAAACCAAAGAAGTTAAAGTTACCTAAATAGGTTAATGAGGCTAAAGTTGCATTAATATCTGCTTCACTACCTGTGATGGTTAAATCACCACTGCCATTACTACCGCTACTTATCGTTGCACTGCCAACTAAGATCACTTCTAAAGTACCATTATTAACCTGTAACTGAGTTGAGACTAAGTTGCCATCTGGATCGGTGACACTTAAGCCATTAATACCACTAGTAAAGGCTAAGGTTTCATCTTCATTAACTACTTGCGGACCTGGCACTGTATTAATTGGTGCATCATTATCTACTGCTGTGACATTAATCGCTACCGTATCAACATCTAAAAGGCTTGTTGCATCGGTTGATGTAACAACCAATAAATCTGAACCAAAGTAATTTAAATCACCTAAATACTGTAAGCTTGCTAAGGTCGCATTAATATCTGCTTCACTACCTGTGATAGTTAAATCACCACTGCCATTACTACCGGCACTTATTGTCGCACTGCCTGATAAACTAACCGTTAAGCTACCATTACTTACTTGTAGACGTGTTGATGATAAATTACCATCTGGATCGGTAACACTGATACCGGCTATGGCTGTTAGTGTATCCTCTGGAATACTTTGAGCACCTGGCACTGTATTAATTGGTGCATCATCGGCCGGATTAACCGTAATTGTCACTGTATCTACATCTGTTAAGCTTGTTGGCAAGGTTGCATCGCTTGAAGTTACTGTTAAAGTATCTAAACCATTAAAGTCTTGGCTACCTTGATAAGTTAAACTTGCTAAGGTCGCATTAATATCAGCCTCACTACCTGTGATGGTTAAATCACCACTGCCATTACTACCTGCACTGATCGTTGCACTACCTGATAAGATAACTGTTAAGCTACCATCATTAACTTGTAATTGCGTACTTACTAAATCACCATCAACATCCGTTACACTGATTAAATTACCATTACCCACATTAAAGGCTAAGATTTCATCTTCATTAACACTTTGAGCACCTGGGACACTATTAACTGGAGCATCTGCTGTATTGGTTACTATAATCTCAACCGTATCAACATCACTTAAGCTTGTTGCATCGGTTGAGGTAACCGTTAATATATCTGAACCAATAAAGTCTGTATTACCTTGATAGGTTAAGCTTAATAACGTTGCATTAATGTCAGCTTCACTTCCTGAAATCGTTAAATCACCACTACCATTACTACCACCACTGATCGTTGCACTACCTGATAAAATTACCGTTAATATACCATTATTAACCGCTAATTGAGTGGATGATAAGTTGCCATTTGGATCGGTAACACTAATACTACCAATACCTAATATTGCTTCTTCGGCTACTGCTTGAGCACCTGGAACAGTATTAACTGGCGCATCCGATGGATTCGCTGAATTAACGGTTATACCTAATACATCAACATCTGATAATGCTGGCGCTGCACTGTCAAATGATGTAACTGTTAAGACATCTGCACCAGTAAAGCCTAAACTACCTTGATAAATTAAACTTGATAAGCTTGCATTAATATCTGCTTCACTGCCTGAAATCGTTAAATCACCACTGCCATTAGAACCCGCACTGATCGTTGCACCACCTACTAATATAACAGTCAAGCTACCATTATTTACTTGTAAGCGAGTCGTTGCTAAATTGCCATCAACATCCGTTACACTAATACCTGCAATGGCTAATGGTAATTCCTGATTGGCTGTTTGATTACCTGGTAAACTATTCACTGGTGGATCATTTAATGGATTAACATTAATCGCAACGGTATCTACATCTGATAATGGCGTTGCACTTGAATCTAATGATGTGACCGTTAAGACATCTGAACCATTATAATGTAAGTTAGCTTGATAGATTAAAGTTGCTAACGTTGCATTGATATCAGCCTCACTACCTGAGATGGTTAAATCACCACTGCCATTACTACCTGCACTTATCGTTGCACTACCTGATAAACTAATGGTTAATGTACCATTATTAACCTGTAATTGAGTCGATGATAAATTACCATCTGGATCTGTCACTGTAATGGCATTACCACCACCTAAGTTAAAGGCTAAGGCTGTATCTTCATCTACACTTTGAGCGCCTGGGACACTGTTAATTGGTGGATCATTATCTAATGAAGTAACATTAATCGCAACGGTATCTACATCACTTAAGCTTGTTGCATCGGTTGAAGTAACCGTTAATAAATCTGGACCAAAGTAGTCTTGATTACCCTGATATGTCAATGTCGCTAAGGTGTTATTAATATCAACTTCACTACCTGAAATCGTTAAGTCACCACTACCGTTACTACCGGCACTGATCGTTGCACTACCTGATAAGGTAACGGTTAAGAAACCATTATGCACTTCTAGGCGTGTTGTTGATAAGTTGCCATTTGGATCGGTAACACTGATACCGCCTAATGCTAAAACTGTATCTTCATTAATACTTTGAGCGCCAGGGAAAGTATTAACTGGGGCATCTGATGGATTCGCTGCATTAACTGTAATTGCAACAGTATCTACATCACTTAAGCCTGTTGGTAAGGTTGCATCAACTGAAGTCATCGTTAAGGTATCTGAACCAACAAAGGCTGCATTTCCTTCATAAATTAAGGTTGCTAAGGTATTGTTAATATCAGCTTCACTACCTGTGATGGTTAAATCACCGCTACCATTACTACCACTACTAATTGTCGCACTACCTGCTAAAGTAACCGTTAAGAAACCATTATTAACCTGTAATTGCGTACTTACTAAATTACCATCTGGGTCTGTAACACTTAAGCCTGTAATTGCATGTGGTAATTCTTGATCGGCTGTTTGAGCACCTGGCACTGTATTAATCGGTGCATCATTATCATTCGCTGTAACATTAATCGCCACTGTATCAACATCTAATAAACTCGTTGCATCTAATGAAAGTACCGTTAAGACATCTGGACCAAAGTAATCTTGATTGCCTTGATATTGTACGCTTGCTAATGTCGCATTGATATCCGCTTCACTACCTGAAATGGTTAAATCACCGCTGCCATTACTACCGGCACTTATTGTTGCACTGCCTGATAAGATAACAGTCAAGCTACCATTACTTACCGTTAATTGAGTCGATGATAAATTACCATCTGGATCGGTAACACTGATACCAGCTATGGCTGTTAATGTATCCTCTGGAATACTTTGAGCTCCTGGCACTGTATTAATCGGTGCATCATTATCTACTGCTGTGACAGTAATATTAATCGTATCTACATCAGTTAAACCAGTTGGTAAAGTTGCATCGGTTGACGTCATCGTTAAGGTATCTAAACCAAAGAAGTTAAAGTTACCTAAATAGGTTAATGAGGCTAAAGTTGCATTAATATCTGCTTCACTACCTGTGATGGTTAAATCACCACTGCCATTACTACCGCTACTTATCGTTGCACTGCCAACTAAGATCACTTCTAAAGTACCATTATTAACCTGTAACTGAGTTGAGACTAAGTTGCCATCTGGGTCGGTGACACTTAAGCCATTAATACCACTAGTAAAGGCTAAGGTTTCATCTTCATTAACTACTTGCGGACCTGGCACTGTATTAATTGGTGCGTCAGGTAAATTGGTTACTCGAATATTGGTAAATAAAGCTAACTGATCATTTGTATCATCTCCGCCATTGGCAACCCCACCACTATCTTGAATACTTTCAATTCTAAATGATTTCATAGTCTCAGTTGGTGCTAGGCTTGTATTTTCATAAGCAATTGCATCAACTAATGCTTCTGCCTGAGCCGTTGTTATTGAGGCACTATCAAAAGTAATTGTTGCAATGCTACCAGCAACAGATACACCATAACTAAAACCATTAGTTGCCGTTGTACCTGAATTTAAATCAACCAAGTCAATCGCTGTACCATCAATATGCATTTTCTCATCAATGCCATCAAATACATTAAATAACTTGAATTCAAAGCCTATAATTGATTGTCCTGCTTCAACTGTTGAAACACTGGCATTTTCAAATAAGCTAACTGGGGTATCGCCTTGATTAAAGTCTACAAATACATCATAAACTTGCAACTGTCCTGCATTGGAACCACTACCATCATTTAATGGTGCACCAATAATAATACGAGAGAAACTTTCACTTAATGCAACGGCACTTCCTAAACGGTCACCTGCCGCTTCTCCATTAATGGTTGATCCATATTGGCCCCAAGTAGTACCATTCCACTCAAAGATACGTACCTGACCTGCTTCAGGGCCATTAGCATCATTCTGATCTGCGCCGATAACAACAAAGTTACCTCCTCCACTCATTGAAATTGAGCGGCCTGAGAAATCTTGTGCAGCTGAACCATCAATATCACCGCCTAATTGAACCCAATTAGTACCATCAAAATCAAATATTCTAACACTACCAGCATGTGTACCTGCACCATCATTATTCGGTGCACCTACTGCTATTCTGCCACCATCAAAACTAATAGCAACTGAACTACCAAAACGGTCATCTGAGCCTTCTCCTTCAATGTCTGATCCTACCTGATTCCAGCTAGAACCATCCCAACTATATACACGCACATGTCCGCTATCAAGTCCAGCCACACCGTCATTTAATGGTGCGCCAATAATAACAGTAGTTCCATCATCACTAATTGCTACAGAGCTACCTGAGAAGTCTGTTGAAGACTCACCATTAATTCCTAAACCTAACTGGTTCCAAGAAGAGCCATCCCAATCAAAAATACGTACCTGGCCACTGTTTGAACCATTACTATCATTATTTGGTGACCCAACAACTAAACGATTACCACTACCATTAAATGATACGGCAAAGCCTGCTTCATCACCAGCAGCTAGACCATCAATATCACTACCTGCTTGAACCCAATTTGAACCATCCCAGTCAAATATTCGTACATGACCACTATTTGAACCAGCATCATCATTATGAATTGCACCAATGGCTATACGATTACCATCATCACTCATAGTTAATGAATAAATCATATCACCCGCGGCTTCAGCTGAGATATCACTACCTACTTGTGTCCAATCAATGCCATTAAGCTCATATATTCTAACATAATCACCATTAATTGAGGCTGCTGCAACACGATTACCATTTGCATCTGAAGCAACAGCTGAACCAAAGTTATCACTGCCAGCTAAGCCATCTAAATCACTACCTAACTGTTGAACTGTACCTAATGAATCAGCTGTTAATATTGGTTCATCATTAACTTCTGTAATATCAATTAATATTGTTGCTACATTTGACTGGGCATCACCATCATTAACGTAAAAGTCAACTTGACGCTGTGTTGCATCAGGGTCTTCTGATGTATTTTCATAACGCACTGTTGCTAATAATTGTTCATACTCAGACTTAGTCACATCATTAACTACATCTGAGCTAAAGGTAATTGTATTACCAACTATATTACCAGTAACACCGATTGAAGTTGCAAATGTTGTATCATAAGTTAAGACATCTTCAGCTGCCTGATAACCTGAAGAAATAACAACCGTTGCTGATTCCATAAAGTCATCATCAACATCAGTAATTGAAAATTCAGGATGAATCACTGTTGCTGGATCATTTTCTGTATAGGTAAGTGTTTCTTGTAATGAAACTAGCTCAAAAATTCTAACATGGCCTGCGTTATTACCCGCATCATCATTAAAAGGTGCACCAATGGCAACTCGACTGCCATCACTACTAATCGAAATTGAAGCACCACTACTATCAACTGCTGCTTCTCCATCGATATCCATACCACCTATTTGTATCCAATCTGTTCCATTAAAGTCATAAATACGTACATGACCACTACCTAAACCATTACCATCATTAGAACTTGCACCAATCGCTATTCGAGAACCATCTCCAATTAATGAAATTGAATTTCCACTACTATCATTATCTAATTCACCATCTATGTCCGTACCTACTTGTACCCAAACTGAACCATTCCAATCGAAAACACGAACATGACCACGAAGTGAACCACCACCATCATTAAAAAGTGCACTAATGGCAACACGATTACCATCTGAAGTTAATGAGACTGAAGCTCCACTACTATCACCTGCTGCCTCGCCATCTATATCTAATCCTAATTGTATCCAAGCTGAACCATTATATCGATAAATACGTACATGACCGCTATCTGCACCATTGCCATCATTAGTTCGAGAGCCAATAGCAACTGTACTTCCATCTGTACTTAATGAAATTGCAAGCCCACTTTGATCTCCTGCTGCTTCGCCATCTAGGTCTGCCCCTACTTGTACCCAATTGCTTCCATCCCAATCAAAAATTCGTACATGACCAGAATCTATGCCATTAACTCCATCATTTAAATGAGCACCAATAGCAACCCTTGAGCCATCAGAGTTCATAGCAACAGAATAACCACTACTATCTCCTGCTGCTTCACCACTGATATCTGCTCCTACCTGCATCCAAGCTGAACCATTATATTCAAAAATTCGTACATGGCCACTTGAACTACCAGTATCATCATTAAAGATTGCACCAATGGCAACTCGGTTTCCATCATCACTTAAAGATACTGAGAAACCACTCCAGTCATCTGCTGCTTCTCCATCAATATCAGAACCCAATTGCGTCCAAACACCTGCAATTAATTCATAAATACGTACATGACCACTATTATTACCATTACCATCATTTGTAAATGCACCAACTGCTGCACGAGTTCCATCACTACTTAGTGATACTGAACTACCACTACCATCATCTGCCGCTTCACCATCAATATCTGAGCCTAATTGCTCAAAATCAATCAATTCTAAAACTGGTGCGTCATTCACTGGCGTAATATTTATTAATACTTTTGAAAGATTAGAAGTATCATCTCCATCATTAATATAAAAATCAACATGGCGTGTTGTTAAATCTGGATTATCTGAAATATTCTCATAAGTAATACTTGCAAATAAGTTTTCATATTCAGTTTTAGTCACTGTCTCTACAGTATCTGAAGTAAAGGAAATTGTATTACCAACAATAACACCTGTCACTCCAATTGATGTTGCATATGCCGTATTATAAGATAATCTGTCTTCGCCTGAATGATAGCCTACAGAAATTGTAACTGTTGCTGATTCCATAAAGTCATCGTCAACATCGGTTACTGAGAACTCTGAATAAACAATTAATGCACCATCGCCTTCTGTATAGCTAAGTGCTTCTTGTGTTGAAGTTAAATTATAAACTCGTACATGACCTGCATCTAGCCCAGTTGCATCATTTAATGGTGCACCGATCGCTAACCTTTGACCATCGCGACTTAATGAAACTGAGAAACCACTAATATCATCTGCAGCCTCTCCATCAATATCCATAGAGCCAATTTGTACCCAATCTGTACCATTATAGTCATAAACTCTTACATGACCTGCATTATTACCATTACCATCATTATTAATCGCACCAACTGCTAATCTTTCACCATCGGCACTTAAACTAACTGAATAACCACTTTCATCGTCGGCTGCTTCACCATCAATATCACTACCTAGTTGATTCCAACTACTTCCATCATATTCAAAAATACGCACATGACCGCTGTTGTTGCCGCCATCGTCATTTTCAACAGCACCTATAGCAACCCTTGAGCCAGTTGCATTAAAGCTAACTGAGTAACCACTTTGATCACCTAATGCTTCACCATCAATATCTGCACCTAGCTGATTCCAACTACTACCATCATATTCAAAAATACGTACATGACCACTTTGAGAACCAGTTCCATCATTATAACGTGCACCAATGGCAACTCGATCTCCTACATCATTAAAGGTTACTGAGAAACCACTTTCATCACTATCTATTTCACCATCAATATCTGCACCAATTTGTCCCCATGAAGTACCATTATATTCGTAAACACGGACATGGCCTTGATTCACTCCGCTACCATCATTTGAACTGGCACCAATAGCTACACGTGAACCGCTAGCATTAAAGTCAATTGATGCACCACTGAAATCACCAGCTGCTTCACCAACAATAGCTGAACCTAATATATTCCAACTAGAACCATCCCACTCAAAAATACGTACCTGACCATTACTAGCGCCTGCAGGCTCACCAATAGCTACTCGAGTACCATCAATACTTAAAGTAACACTTCTACCTGTTTGAGCAGATACACCAGTACCATCAATATCAGCTCCCATCTGATTCCAGCTTGAGCCATCCCATTCGAAAATTTGTACTTGACCACTATCAACACCATTACTATCACTAAAGACAGCACCAACAGCCATACGACTACCATCGCCATTTAATGAGACTGACCAACCGAATCGATCACCTAATGCTTGAGCATCAATATCTGAATCTAATTGTTCAAAGTCTATTAATTCTAATACTGGTGCATCATTAACACCAATTACATTAACAAACGTTGATAAGCCAATTTCACCAGTATCATCACCACCATTAGCTGTACCACCATTATCTTGTAAGCTAACAATCTCGATTTCTCTTAAACCATTTGTTGGGTTTTCACTAGTATTTTGATAGCTTAACGTATCAATAACATTATCTATAGCTGCTTCAGAGGCACCACTATGCGTTAAAGTGATTGTCGCAACACCTGCAGCATATGAGATACCAATAGTAAATCCATTTGTTGTTGGCCCTAAAGAGACTGATGATTTTGTAATATCAACTCCATAACCATCAATAACTAAAGATTCATAAGCAATATCAGAGATCTGAGATACTTCAAGAGTCAATGTTGTAATCGTTTGCCCTGATTCAACCGTTGAGGTAACTGTATTATCAAAAATCAAATCAACTGCTGGGTCGCCTTCAGTATAATCAACTGCTGTTGTATATACTTTAACTTCCCCACTATCTAAACCACCACTATCATTTAAAGGCGCACCAACAACAAAGCGTGTACCATCATCATTAATTGCAAGCGCATGACCAAAGTTATCTCCAGCAGCTTGACCATCGAGATCATTACCATGTGCCCATTCAACCCCATCCCACTGATAAACTCTTACTTGACCTGCATTAACACCATTATCATCATTAAACGGCGCACCAATCACTAGGCGATTACCAATTGAATCTAATGATACAGAGAAACCACTTTGATCATTTGCTAACTCCCCATCAATATCACTACCGACTTGATTCCAAGCTGAGCCATCCCAATCATAGACTCTTACCTGACCTGAATTTGCGCCATTATCATCATTGAAAACAGCACCGATGGCAACGCGAGTTCCATCAGCACTTAATGAAACTGAATAGCCAGATGAATCACCACTTGCTTCACCAACTATATCTAAACCTAATTGAACCCATGCTGAGCCATCCCACTGATAAACTTTTGTATAACCTTCATTACCCGTTCCAATTGCACCAATAGCAACTGTATTACCATCATCACTTAATGAAGTTGACCAGCCTAAGATATCTAAAGCTATATTACCATCAAGATCTAGGCCACGTTGTACCCAGCTGCCAGCAATTAAATCATAAATACGTGCATGACCTGCAAATAAGCCTGCATCAGCATTTTCTATAGCACCAATTGCAAGCGTTGTACCAGCTGCATCTAAAGTCACAGAAAAACCACTTCGATCACTTGCTACTTCACCATCAATATCTAAACCTACTTGTGTCCAAACACCTGCAATTAATTCAAAGACACGAACATGACCACTATCAACACCATTTCCATCATTAAATGAAGCACCAATTGCAATACGACTACCATCTGAGTTTAATGAAATACTATCGCCAAAACTATCACCTATGACCTCAGCATCTAACTGACTACCAATTTGAACCCAACCAATACCATTAAACTCATATATTCTAACAAATTCATTCACTAGTGAGCTTAATGCCATGCGTGTGCCATCGCCAGAAATCGATACAGCATAGCCCGTTTGATTACCTGGGCCAATATTGATATCATTTGCCAAGTCAACTGCTGTATCAGTAATTAAGGTTGGTTCATCGTTAACTGATATGATATCAATAAATATCGTTGCGACATTTGATTGAGCATCACCATCATTGACATAGAAATCTACTTGACGTTGTGTTGCATCAGGGTTATCTGAAGTATTTTCATAACGAACCGTTGCTAATAATTGCTCATATTCTGACTTAGTAACATCATTAACAGTATCTGAAGTAAAGGTAATTGTATCACCAGAGATCACACCGGTAACACCAATTGAGGTTGCAAATGTGGTGTTAAAAGTTAAAACATCTTCAGCTGCCTGATAACCTGAAGAGATTGTAACTGTTGCTGACTCCATAAAGTCATCATCAGCATCAGTAATTGAAAACTCTGGATGAAGTACGGTTACTAGATCATTTTCTGTATAAGTAATCGTCTCTTGTAATGAAACCAGTTCAAAGACTCTAACATGGCCAGCATTGTTACCGACGCCATCATTTAACCTTGCGGCAATAGCAACACGCGTACCATCAGAACTAATTGTTGCAACATGCCCAGAGAAATCACTCGCTGCCTCACCATTAATATTAATACCAATCTGAACCCAATCTGAACCATCCCAGTCATAAACTCTAACCTGACCTGCATCTAAGGCCGTAGCATCATTGGTTTGTGCGCCGACTACCAAACGCTCACCATCACTGCTTAGTGATACATAAGAACCTGTATCTTCACCGGCTTCAGTCCCAATAATATCTGTACCTGTTTGTACCCATGCTACACCATTCCAGTCGAACACCTGCACAAAGCCTTCATTAGTACCTACTCCAACATCATAGCCAACACCACCGATTGCAAGGCGATTACCATCTGAATTTAATGAAACACTAAAGCCATACTGGACACCTGCTGCTGGCCCATCAAAGTCAGTACCAACTTGCATCCAATCTGAACCATTGAAATCAAAGACTCGTACTTGACCACTATCAACACCATTGGCATCACTGAATCTTGCAGCAATTGCAATACGATTACCATCAGCTGTAAATGAAAGGCCTTTTTGATCTGCTAATTGATCACTTGCTACACCATCAATATCACTGCCTAATTGTACCCAGGCACTACCATTATATTCATAAATTCTGACATGACCTGCATTAGCACCAGCACCGTCATTATATGGTGCACTAACGGCTAATCGCGTACCATCGCTATTTAAATAAACTGAAGAACCGAGGCCATCACCTGAAGCTTCACCAATGATTTTAGCGCCAACTAAGTTCCAAGAAGAACCATCCCAACTATAAACGCTAGCAGAACCATTAGTTGACTCATCTCCAGGTGCGCCAATGGCAACTGTGAGACCATCGCTACTTAAAGATACGCTCTGGCCTAGAATATCTATCGCATTATCACCATCAATATCTGCACCCATTTGATTCCAAGCTGAACCATCCCATTGATAAATACGAACCTGACCTGCTGATAAGCCTCCTGCATCATTTTCAGGTGCACCAATCGCTACAATTGTGCCGTTTTCATTAAAGGCAACAGAACTACCACTTTCATCATCAGCAGCTTCACCATCAATATCTAAACCTAACTGTTGGAAATCGATTAAAGCTAAATCTGGGGCATCATTAACTGCTGTAATATCGATTAAGACCGTTGCAACATTTGATTGTGCATCACCATCATTAACATAGAAGTCAACTTGTCGTTGTGTTACATCAGGGTTATCTGATATATTTTCATAACGAACGGTTGCTAATAACTGTTCATACTCTGACTTAGTAACATCTTCAACTACATCTGATGTAAAGGTAATTGTATCACCGGAGATCACACCTGTAACACCAATTGAGGTTGCAAATGTAGTATCAAAAGTTAAGGCATCTTCGCTTGCTTGATATCCTGAAGAAATTACAACCGTTGCTGACTCCATAAAGTCATCATCAACATCGGTAACACCAAAGTCTAACTGTAATGCTACTTCTCCATCATTTTCTGTATAGGTAATATTTGATAATACAGCGGTTGTAAATTCATATACTCTTACCGTACCTTCATCTTGAGGCCAGTCTCCAACAAATGGATTATCAGCTAATTTACTTGCAAGTGGAGAGCCAACAATAAAGCGAGTACCATCTCGACTAACCGCAACATTAGCACCATAAAAATCAGTTTCATAGTTTCCTGTTAATGTTCTATTCATCGCTACCCAAGTGACACCGTCAAAATCATAGACTTGAACTAAACCTACATCTGCATCTCCATCAATGTCTAAATCAGTAGAGCTAACAACAAGTCTTAGACCATCACTACTCAGTGAGACACTTGAACCTGTTGCATAATCTGCACCTACCTGAATATTTGAACCAATTTGATTCCAGCTTGAACCATCCCATTGATAAACTTCAACTCTACCTGTATCAGCTCCAAGAGTATCAATTCCTGGTGTACCAATAGCTAATGTATTACCATCTGCACTGAGTGATACACTTGACCCCAGAGCATCACTGGCATTAGTGCCGTTAAAATCACTACCAACTTGTACCCAAGCTGCACCATTCCACTCATAGACACGTACTTGACCACTATTACTAGCAACATCATCATTTCCAGCTTCACCTAATGCAATACGACGACCATCATCACTTAATGCAATAGAAACTAAATTTTGTGATGCACTTTGACCTACAATCGTACCACCAAGTTGATTCCAACTTGAACCATCCCAAGTGTATAAGTTAGTATAGCCACTATCATCACTACTTCTGGCTGATACAGCCAATGTTAAGCCATCTGCACTTAATGCAATTTCACGAGCGAACGCATCATTTGCAGATGCACCGTCAAGCTCTAAGCCCATTTGCACCCAACTACTGCCATCCCACTGAAATACTTTTACACTCCCTGTATCAGTTCCACCATCATCTTTTAGTTCTGTTCCTACCGCTAGGATAGTACCATCTGCACTTAAAGCTATACTACGAGAGAACTGATCATCTGGGTTATCACCAATTAAATCTGAGCCAACTTGGTTCCATGATGAACCATCCCACTCATAAACTCGTGCTATCCCTTTATTAGCATTCGGATCAAATAATAGTTGAGAACCATATTCTCTTGGTAGGCCAACAGCAATACGATCACCATCGCTAGAAATTGCAACAGCAGTACCTAAAAATGATGCATTATTAGGCCCTTGAATCTCTGAACCTAATTGCTCATAATTGATGAAAGCTAAGTTTGGTGAATCATTAACCGGTGTAATATCAATCAATATCGTTGCAACATTTGATTGAAGATCACCATCATTAACATAGAAGTCAACTTGACGTTGTGTTGCATCAGGGTCTTCTGATGTATTTTCATAACGCACTGTTGCTAATAGTTGTTCATACTCAGACTTAGTCACATCATTAACTACATCTGAGCTAAAGGTAATTGTATTACCAACTATATTACCAGTAACACCGATTGAGGTTGCAAATGTTGTATCATAAGTTAAGACATCTTCAGCTGCCTGATAACCTGAAGAAATAACAACCGTTGCTGATTCCATAAAGTTATCATCAACATCAGTAATTGAAAATTCAGGATGAATCACTGTTGCTGGATCATTTTCTGTATAGGCAAGTGTTTCTTGTAATGAAACTAGCTCAAAAATTCTAACATGGCCTGCGTTATTACCCGCATCATCATTAAAAGGTGCACCAATGGCAACTCGACTGCCATCACTACTAATCGAAATTGAAGCACCACTACTATCAACTGCTGCTTCTCCATCGATATCCATACCACCTATTTGTATCCAATCTGTTCCATTAAAGTCATAAATACGTACATGACCACTACCTAAACCATTACCATCATTAGAACTTGCACCAATCGCTATTCGAGAACCATCTCCAATTAATGAAATTGAATTTCCACTACTATCATTATCTAATTCACCATCTATGTCCGTACCTACTTGTACCCAAACTGAACCATTCCAATCGAAAACACGAACATGACCACGAAGTGAACCACCACCATCATTAAAAAGTGCACTAATGGCAACACGATTACCATCTGAAGTTAATGAGACTGAAGCTCCACTACTATCACCTGCTGCCTCGCCATCTATATCTAATCCTAATTGTATCCAAGCTGAACCATTATATCGATAAATACGTACATGGCCGCTATCTGCACCATTGCCATCATTAGTTCGAGAGCCAATAGCAACTGTACTTCCATCTGTACTTAATGAAATTGCAAGCCCACTTTGATCTCCTGCTGCTTCGCCATCTAGGTCTACCCCTACTTGTACCCAATTGCTTCCATCCCAATCAAAAATTCGTACATGACCAGAATCTATGCCATTAACTCCATCATTTAAATGAGCACCAATAGCAACCCTTGAGCCATCAGAGTTCATAGCAACAGAATAACCACTACTATCTCCTGCTGCTTCACCACTGATATCTGCTCCTACCTGCATCCAAGCTGAACCATTATATTCAAAAATTCGTACATGGCCACTTGAACTACCAGTATCATCATTAAAGATTGCACCAATGGCAACTCGGTTTCCATCATCACTTAAAGATACTGAGAAACCACTCCAGTCATCTGCTGCTTCTCCATCAATATCAGAACCCAATTGCGTCCAAACACCTGCAATTAATTCATAAATACGTACATGACCACTATTATTACCATTACCATCATTTGTAAATGCACCAACTGCTGCACGAGTTCCATCACTACTTAGTGATACTGAGCTACCACTACCATCATCTGCCGCTTCACCATCAATATCTGAGCCTAATTGCTCAAAATCAATCAATTCTAAAACTGGTGGGTTATTAACGCCTGCAACATTAATCAATACGGTTGCTATATTCGATACATCATCACCATCATCAACCGTATAATGTACCTCACGTGGTGTCGTATCTGGATCCATAGATGTATTTTCATAACTAATCGTTGCAAATAAAGCCTCATACTCTGCCTTGGTAACTGTATTTGCCACATCTGAAGTAAAGTTAATCACATTGCCAACTACATTACCGGTAACCCCAATTGTGGTTGCAAGCACACTACTAAATGATAAGACATCTTCAGCACCATTATAAGTTGCAAGTGTCATTGAAACTATTGCTGATTCCATAAAGTCATCATCAGCATCAGTAATTGAGAACTCATCATAAATTGGGACAACACCATCGCCTTCGCTATAGCTGACTGTCTCAGAAATTGAAACAAATTCAAAAATTCTGACATGTCCTGCATTGTTACCAGCATCATCATTCCATACCGAGCTAATTGCAACACGCTTACCATCAGCACTAATCTCTGCAATATAGCCAGATAAATCAGCTGCAGTTTCACCATTAATATTAACGCTTACTTGTACCCAATCTGTACCATTAAAGTCATAAATACGAACTTGACCAGCATCTATGCCATTATCATCATTACCAGTAGCGCCAACTACCAAACGTTGACCGTCAGAACTCAATGAAACATGCCCTCCAGCAAGTTCACCGCCAATATTACCAATAATATCCGAACCTACTTGAACCCAGGCAGCTCCATTCCAATCAAACGTTTGGACATACCCTTCATTTGTATCACCTGGTCCGACATCATATGAAATCCCGCCAATTGCAAGACGATTACCATCTGAACTTAACGATACACTAAACCCATACTGTTCACCTGCAGCTGAACCATCTAAATTTAAACCTGCTTGGACCCAATTGGCACCATCGAAATCATAAACACGAACTTGACCACTATCGATACCATTGACATCGCTAAATCTTTCTGCAACTGCAATTCGATTACCATCAGCTGTAAATGCAATACCTTTTTGATCAGCTAATAAACCACCGGTAGGTAAACCATCAATATCACCACCAAGTTGAATCCATGCATTACCATCATATTCATATACTCTTATATGACCTAAATCTACACCTGCACCATCATTAGATGGACCACTAATTGCTAATCGAGTACCATCATCATTTAAATAAACTGTTGAACCAAAGTTATCGCCTGCTGCTTCACCAACAATCTTAGCGCCAACTAAATTCCAACTTGATCCATCCCAATTATAAACACTAACTGAACCATTCACTAAATCAACTGGTGAGCCAATAGCTACAGTTAAACCATCACTACTTAATGAAACACTATAACCTGTATTATCTAATGCACTGTCGCCATCAATATCGGCACCTAATTGATTCCAGCTTGAACCATCCCATTGGAAAATACGAACATGGCCAGCTTGAGCACCACCAGCATCATTTTCAGCTGCTCCAATAGCAACAATACTACCATCTGCACTAAATGAAACTGAATAACCACTTTCGTCATCTACTGCTTCACCATCAATATCTGCACCTAGCTGTTGTGCTGCAATAATTAAGTCTAAATCTGGTGCATTATTAACTGCAGTAACATCAATCATCACCGTAGCAATATTTGAATTAGCATCGCCATCATTAACAAGATATTCAACAACACGCTGAGTGGTATCTGGGTTACTTGAGGTATTTTCATAAGTGACGGTTGCCAATAATAACTCATACTCTGATTTGGTTACTGTGTTAACTGTATCTGAAGTAAACGTTAATACGCCATTAAAGAAGTTACCGCTTACACCAATTGAAGTTGCATAGGTAGTATTAAATGCTAAATAATCTTCACCACCTTGATAAGTTGCTGGCGTAATTGTAACTGTTGCTGACTCCATAAAGTCATCATCAATATCGGTAATTGAGAATTCATCATAAATTACAATATCACCATCACCTTCGTTATAGCTTATTGTCTCAGAAATTGAAACTAATTCATAAACTCTTACATGACCTGCATTACTACCTGTATCAGCATTTAATGCTGCGCCAATTACAACTCTTTTACCGTCAGCACTTAATACAACACTTGAGCCACTTCGATCACCTGCAGCTTCACCAACGATGTCGCTACCACCGATTAAAACCCAATCTAAGGTAGAACCATTCCAGTCATAAATACGTACATGACCACTATCTGAACCATTTGCATTATTAAATGGTCCACCAATGGCTAAGCGCTCACCATCAGAACTTAAAGACATATAATAACTATCATCACCAACACCATCACCTGGAATTTCTGTTCCTGCTTGAACCCAATTTGTACCGTTCCAATCATAGACATAAGTATAACCAACTAAATTTCCACCAGGTCCACCATCAAAGCGATCTTCACCAATTGCAACACGATTACCATCAGCACTAATTGACACTGTAATACCAAATCGACCTTCAAAATTAGCACCATCAATAGTAGCACCAACCTGAGTCCAATTAGTTCCATCCCAATCATAAATAACGGCTTGACCAGAATTTGTATCACCCACATCATTTAAAGGTCGCCCAACGATAATTCGGTTACCATCAGAGCTCATAGCAACCACACCACTTTCATCACCAGCTAATGCGTCAATATCAAGCCCTCGTTGATTCCAGCTTGAGCCATCCCAATCATAAATTCTAACATGACCTGCTGATGCATTATTAAACGTTGCACCAATTGCAACAGTAAACCCATCTGCACTCATTGAAATGTGTGAACCCGACTCATCATTTGCAGCTTCACCATCAATATCTAAACCTAATTGATTCCAACTTGAACCATCCCACTCAAATACTCGAACATGACCTGCAGTTAAAGCCGCACCATCATTTAGATCTGCACCGATGGCAATACGCATGCCATCATCACTCATAGCTACAGCTGTCCCTGAATTATCACCTGCTAACTCACCATCAATGTCACTACCAACTTGAACCCAGTTAGTACCGTTCCAGTCAAATACTCGAGCATGTCCCGCATTAGGCCCTGTACCATCATTTAATGCTGCTCCCACTACAATACGACTACCATCAAGATTGGTTGCAACACTTATACCAAAGCGATCCTCTGCAGCTTCTGCATCAATATCACTTCCTAATTGTTGTAGTAAATTAACTAAACTTAAATCTGGTGCATCATTAACCGCTACAACGTCAATTAATACCGTTGCAAGATTTGACTGAAGGTCACCATCATTAACATAAAAATCAACGCTTCGTTGTAAAGTTGATGGATTATCTGAAGTATTATGATAAGTCACTGAAGCTAATGCTTGTTCATATGCCAACTTCGTATCCGTACCAATTAAAGTTAATATACCAGTAATAGAATTAAACGTTCCTGTAATATTAACTGTATCAACAAATGTAAGCCTATCTTCACCTTGAACATAATTGCCAGTAATTGCAATGGTTGCACTTTCCATATCGGTATCATCTGGATCAGTAATTGAAAACTCTGGATGAATAACCATTACTGGATCATTTTCTGTATAAGTAATCGTTTCTAATACTGAGACCAAATCATAGACACGTACTTGACCACTGATAAAACCATTATCATCATTGCCATTTGAACCAATAACTAAACGCTTACCATCTAAGCTTAGTGAAACTGAAATACCACTTTGATCACCTAAAGCTTCACCATCAATATCCATACCACCGATTTGCTGCCAATTAGAACCATCCCAGTCATAAACTCTCACATGGCCACTATCTGCCCCATTACCATCATTATATAATGCGCCAATTGCTAAACGTTGACCATCTGCGCTTAGAGAAACTGAACGGCCACTTTGATCACCTGCAGCTTCACCATCTAAATCAGAGCCAATTTGTGTCCAAACACCAGCAATTAATTCATAAACACGCACATGGCCACTATTAGCACCACCATCATCATTAAATCTCGCACCAATTGCTACACGAGAACCATCGGCACTTAAAGCAATTGAATAACCACTTTCATCATCTGCTGCCTCACCATCAATATCAGCACCAACTTGAACCCAGCTAGAGCCACTCCAATCATAAATGCGAACATGACCGCTAGTTGCACCACCAGCATCATTACCAGTTGCACCAATCGCTACGCGAGTACCACTTGCATTGAAAGAAACAGAAGAACCACTTTCATCATCAACAGCTTCACCATCAATATCTAGGCCTAACTGTATCCAATTAGTTCCATTATATTCATAAATTTGTACATGACCAACATTAGAACCAATATCGTCATTACTATTAGCACCAATCGCTACGCGAGTACCATCTGAATTTAAGTCAACTGACCAACCAGCAGAATTTGCAGGATCTTCACCGTCAATATCTACACCCAACTGATTCCAGCTTGAACCATCCCATTCAAATATACGTACATGACCACTATTAACACCATTATCAGCATTACTAATCGCACCAATAGCAACACGAGTACCATCTGCATTTAATGAAACTGAATGACCACTTCGATCCCCTGCAGCCTCACCATCAATATCAGCACCCATCTGTGCCCAAACACCGGCAATTAATTCATAAATGCGTACATGACCACTTAAAGCACCATTACCCGCATTTTCATGCGCGCCAATGGCAATACGTGTACCATCTGCATTGGCTGAGACTGACCAACCACTTTGATCATTTGCAGCCTCACCATGAATATCTGCACCTAATTGCTCAAAATCAATCAATTCTAACTCTGGTGCATCAGTAGCTGCTGTAATATCAATATTAACCGTTGCAACATTAGACTGATCATCACCATCGTTGACATAGAAGTCAACTTGTCTTTGTGAGGTTGATGGATTATCTGAAATATTTTCATACGTAATACTAGCTAGTGCAGCTTCATAGGCAGCTTTTGTATCTGTTCCTATTAAGGTTAAAACTCCTGTAGTTGCTGACCAAATACCTGTAATATTTGCAGTATTAGTAAAGTTTAATATATCCTCACCACTGACAAAGTTACTAGTAATTGCAATCGTTGCACTTTCCATATCGGTATCATCAAGATCACTAACTGAGAACTCTGGATGTATAATTGTTGCTGGATCATTTTCAGTATAAGCTAATGTCTCTAATACTGAGACTAATTCATACACTCTAACGTGACCGCTTTGTGCACCACCATCACCATTTAATGTAGCTCCAATTGCAACTCGAGCACCATCTGCACTTAATGAAACAGCAACAGCACTATTATCACCTGCTGCTTCACCATCGATATCCATACCACCAATTTGAGCCCAGTCAGTGCCATTGAAATCATAAATACGCACATGGCCTGAATCTATACCATTACCATCATTTAAATAAGCACCTATAGCTATACGTTCACCATCTTCGCTTATAGAAACCGATGCACCGCTTCGATCTCCTGCAGCTTCACCATCAATATCACTACCAACCTGATTCCAAGCACTACCATCCCAATCATAAATACGCACATGACCAGAAGCTGCACCTGCATCAGCATTTAACCATGCACCAATAACAACTCGCGAACCATCTGCATTAAGAGCCATAGATATACCTGACCCATCACCTGCATTCTCTCCATCAATATCTAAACCAAGTTGACTCCAGTCAGAACCATTCCATTCATAAATACGTACATGACCACTATCGGCACCATTACCATCATTTAATATTCCACCAATCGCTACACGTTTACCATCTGAACTAAGTGAAACTCTTCCTGCAAAGTCATTTGCACTCTCTCCATCAATATCCGAGCCCATTTGCACCCAAGCTGTGCCATTAAACTGATAAATTCTAACATGACCACTGTCTACACCATTACCGTCATTACCAATTGCACCAATTGCAAGTGTACTTCCATCATTACTTAATGAAATAGAAAAGCCGCTATTATCATCTGCTGCTTCACCATCAATATCACTACCAACCTGATTCCAAGCTGAACTATCCCAATCATAAATACGTACATGGCCTGCATCACTGCCATTACCATCATTATCAGACCCACCAATAGCAACTCGAGAACCATTTGCACTTAATGAAATTGAATAACCACTAATATCACTCGCAGCTTCACCAGCAATAGCCAACCCTAATTGATTCCAAGCACTACCATCCCATTCAAAGATACGCACATGACCACTATTTAAACCACCGTCATCATTTAGCCAAGAGCCAACAGCCATTCTTTGACCATCTGAACTTAAAGAAACCGAACGTCCACTTTGATCTCCAGCTGCATCACCGGCAATATCTAAACCTAATTGTTCAAAATCAATCAAATCTAACTCTGGCGCATCATTCACCGCTGTCATATTAATTGTAACAGTCGCTATATTAGATTGACTATCACCATCATTGACCGTAAATTGAACTGTTCTTTGTAAAATTGATAAATCATCTGAAGTATTTTCATAGGTAATTGATGCTAAAGCTGATTCATAAGCTGCTTTTGTATCGGTTCCAACTAAGTTTAAAATACCCGTAGATGAATCATAACTACCTGAAATATTAGCCGTATTAGTAAAGCTTAAGAAGTCCTCTCCTTGAGTAAAGTTACCAGTAATAGCAATTGTTGCACTTTCCATATCTGTATCATCAACATCAGAGACATCAAATTCAGTTGCAAGAATTACTGCGCCATCATTTTCTGTATAATTTAATGATGACGTAACTGAAGTTAATTCAAATACTCTAACTAAACCACTTTGAAGCCCAATAATACCATCATGTAAATGAGCACCAATAGCGACATGCTCACCATCACCACTCATTGCAACATCAAAACCAAAAATTTCATCAGTTGCAGGGCCATCAATATCGAAACCAATTTGCACCCAATCTGAGCCATCCCAGTCATAAATTCTTACATGGCCTGCTTGTGTACCATTGATATTATCATTTTTCCCAGCACCAATAGCTAATCTTAAGCCATCTGCACTGAATGAAATACTGTTTCCTGATTCATCCGTTGCAGCTTCACCATCAATATCAGAACCGATTTGAATCCAGTTTGCACCATTAAACTCATAAACACGAACATGCCCTGAATTTGCACCATTTCCATCATTGAAAATTGCACCAATGGCAACACGAGAACCATCAGCTGATAAAGTAACACTACTACCAGATTGATCCTGGTTGGCTTCACCGTCAATATCAAGACCGACTTGAACCCAAGCTGTACCATTCCAATCATAAAGACGCACATGACCTCTATTGGCACCTGCATCATCATTTAATGTCGCACCAATTGCAACACGATTACCATCAGCTGATAATGCAACACTATTACCAAAATTATCACCTATAGCTTCACCATCTAAGTCAAGCCCTAATTGATTCCAAGCACTACCATCCCATTCAAAGATGCGCGTATGTCCCTGACCAGAATTATTTTCAACAGCGCCAACAGCTAAACGGCTACCATCTGAGTTTAAGGCAACACTGCCACCAAATTCATCGCCTGCTGCCTCACCATCTAAATCTATTCCAAGTTGATTCCAAGCACTACCATCCCACTCATAAACGCGTACATGACCACTATCAGCACCATTACCATCATTAAAATCTGCGCCAATCGCTAAGCGTAATCCATCAGAGCTAAGTGAAATACTATTACCAGATTGATCAAAAGCTGCCTCACCATCAATATCAGCGCCTGCTTGAACCCAATTAGTACCATCCCAATCAAAGACTCTAACATGACCACTACTTGCACCATTACCATCATTTAAATGTGATGCAACTGCAACTCTTGAACCATCTAAACTCATGCTCACTGCACGGCCTAATCGATCATCTGCTGCTTCAGCTTGAATATCTGCACCTTGTTGATTAAAGATAATAAATTCAACCTCTGGTGGGTCATTAACCGCTGTAATGTCAATTCTAGTTGTTGCAGCAGTTGATAATGCATCACCATCATCAACAAAGAAAGAGACTGTTCTTTGATTCGTATCTGGCGTATCTGAATTATTTTGATAAGTAACAGAAGCAAGCGCTATCTCATAATTTTCTTTACTATCAGTACCTGATAAGACTAAGACACCCGTTGTCGCATTCCATACACCTGTAATTGAAGCTGTATCACTAAAGTCTAATACATCCTCACCTTGAACATAATTATTAGTAATTGCAATTGTTGCGCTTTCCATATCCGCATCATCAAAATCAAGAATTGAGAATTGTGGATGCAATGTTTGCGCACCATCACCTTCTGTATAATCTAATGATGGTATAGGTGATGAAGTTGGATCAACATCTAAAATTGTAATATCAAATACACGCACCTGACCATTCGATGCAGCACCTTGCTCGCCAATGGCAAGTCGCGTACCATCACCACTTAAGCTAACATCCTGACCTGATAAGTCTCCTGCAGCTTGACCATCAATATCGACAGCCCACTGAACCCAACTAGTACCATTCCAATGATAGATACGCGAATGACCACTACTAAAACCACCACCATCATTACTTTTAGCACCAATAACAACGATTGAACCATCAGCACTGATATCAATTGAACCATTTGTTAATGTATCATCATCAGCTTCACCTTCAATAATTGCACCACGTTGCACCCAAGAGGCACCATCCCAATCATAAATGACAGCATAACCACTATCAACTGTACCTGTCGCATGACGCTTAGTTAAAATAGCAATACTATCACCATCTGCAGTAATTGCCACATCTGAACCTAACTCATCAGAATTAGCTAAACCTTCAATATCTAAGCCACGTTGTACCCAAGCGATACCATCCCAATCATAGACTCTTGCCTGACCTCGGTTAAGACCGCCTGCATCATTTAAATCTTCACCAACAACAACTGTTGTACCATCACCATTTAGATCAACACCACGTATAGAACTTGTTTCTGAAGCTTCACCATAAATATCAGCACCACGTTGTTGCCAATTAAAGCCATCCCAATAGAATAAGCGTAATTGACCTGTTTGTGCACCTGGACCTGAGTGTAATAACGCACTAATCGCAACAACATTACCATCTGAACTGAAACTAAGGCCAGTACCTGATAGATCAAAGTCAGCATCGCCATCAATATCGCTACCGCGTTGTACCCAATTAGAGCCATCCCAATCAAAGATACGCACATGACCACGATTATTACCACCAGCATCATTAGCAATTGCAGAAATTGCAACTGAGTCACCTGTGGCACTTAATACAACCTTATTACCTGAGTTATCGCCTGCTGCTTCACCATCGATATCATTACCACGTTGCACCCAATTTGTGCCATCCCAATCATAAATACGTACATGACCACTATTAGCGCCATTACCATCATTATTGCTAGCACCAACAGCCAATACTGTACCACTAGCATTAAATGATACCGCATCACCAAATACATCTGATGCTGCCTCTCCTACTATATCAGCACCGACTTGCTCAAAGTCGACTAATTCAACTGAAGGGTCATTATTCACTGCATTAACGGTTAAATTAATCGTTGCAACATTTGAGTCATCATCGCCATCATTAACAACAAACTCAATGATACGATTTGTTGTATCTGGATCTGCTTTATTATTTAGGAATTCTACTGTCGCTAATAATGACTCATACTCTGCAATTGTTGCAGTACCTGTAAATAATAATTCACCGGTAGAACCAACATAGAATGAAGAAGAAATACCTAATGACGTAGCTAGTGATACACTAAAGTCTAAATAATCACCTTGCTGGAAGTTAGTAATTGTCACTGTAGCACTTTCCATATTGGTATCATCAACATCAATAATTGAAATCTCAGGATAAAGTACAACAGGCCCACCCCCTTCTGTATACGTTGCGCTCTCTAGCGTTGAAATTAAATCAAATACACGGACACTACCGCCATCACTACCTGGTGCATCATCATTAAATGGCGCACCTGCAAAGACTCGCGTACCATCGGCTGATAAGACAACACTACGACCTAGTTTATCTTCAGCTGCTTCACCATCAATATCAGAACCTGCAACCGTATTGATACCTAATAATGTCCAATCTGAACTATCAGGATTCCATTCATAAATACGTACCTGACCGCTATTTGAGCCGTTACCATCATTTTCACTGGCACCAATTGCTAAGCGAGAACCATCTTCACTTAAAGAAACAGACCAACCCGACCAATCATCAGCAGCCTCTCCATCAATATCTGAGCCTAGTTGATTCCAAGTAGCACCATCCCATTCAAATACTCTTACATGACCACTATCTGGTGCACTTCCATCATTTTGAATTGCACCAATAGCTAATGTTGTTCCATCATCACTTAAATCAATCGAATGCCCACTTAGATCATTTAATGCTTCACCATCAATATCTGAGCCTAGTTGATTCCAAGCTGCACCATCCCATTCAAATACTCTAACATGACCGCTTTCATTAGCAGTACCATCATTATTTCTTGCACTAATGGCAACTCGCATGCCATCTGCACTTAAATCAACAGCCCAACCACTAAAGTCATTTGCAGCTTCACCATCAATATCTAAGCCAACTTGATTCCAACTTGAACCGTCCCAATTAAAGATACGCACATGACCACTATCAGCTGCAAAATCATCATTTGATCTGGCACCTATGGCAACCGTATTACCATCTGAACTGATAGAAACTGCATGGCCACTTTGATCACCTGCAACTTCACCATCAATATCTAAACCAACTTGACTCCAACTTGAACCATCCCACTCAAATATTCTTGCATGCCCCTGAAGTGCATTATTTCCATAAGCACCAATAATAACACGCGAACCATCTGCATTCATCGCAACTGAAAAACCACTTAAATCACCGGCAGCTTCTCCATCAATATCACTACCTAACTGCGTCCAAACACCTAACTGTAGCTCATAAATTCTAACATGCCCTGTCGTACCATTATTACCTGGCGCACCTATGACAATGCGACTACCATCATCACTTGCATCGATTGAAACACCGCTTATATCACTGCCTGCTTCACCGTCGATATCACTACCCACTTGATCGAACTTAACAAAACCTAACTCAGGCGCATCATTAACTGGGCTAATTGTAATACTGATATTATCAATATCACTTTGTATACCACCTGTACCTGTCTCGCCTAAATCATTCGTATCAATGGTTAATGTATCAGCTCCATTATAATTATCATCTGGAGAATAAATTAAACCGTTTAAGGCATTATTAATATCTACAATCGTACCACTGAAGGTCATTGAACCTTCACCATTACCACCACTACTAAAGGTTAAACCTGTTACTTGTGATAAAGTTAAAATACCGTTTAATACCGACAATGATACTTCAGCATTAGTAGCATCATCATCTGAAATACTAATTAAATTACTATTACCTACATTAAAGACTAAGTCGGTATCTTCAGGCGTATTTTGTGCACCTGGCACACTATTAACTGGTGGGTCATTAACTGCTGCAACATCAATTAATACTGCCACTGTATTTGACTGATCATCTCCATCATTAACATAGAAGTCAACTTGTCTTTGTAACGTTGATGGATTCTCTGATAAGTTTTCATAAGTCACTGATGCAAGAGCTAATTGATAATTTGCTTTGCTATCGGCTCCGGTTAAGACCAAAGTACCTGTTGCTGCAGTCCATGTTCCAGTTATTGTACCTGTATCAACAAACGCTAGAACATCTTCACCATTAACATAATTACCACTAATGACAATCGTTGCACTTTCCATATTGGTATCATCAATATCAGTAATTGAGAATTCTGGATAAATAATTGTTGCTGGGTCATTCTCTGTATAACTGATTGTCTCTTGAATAGATGCTAATTGATAAACACGCACATGACCTGAATCAGCACCATTACCATCATTTTGAAATGCGCCAATTGCTAATTGTAAACCATCTGCAGTTAAAGCAATGGCAAAACCGCTTTGATCATCGGCTGCTTCACCGTCAATATCAACGCCGAATTGAGTCCAACTACTGCCATCCCAATCATAAATGCGCACATGACCTGAATCAGCACCATTGCCATCATTATCCTTAGCACTAATTGCAAGTCGATTACCATCTGCACTTAAATCAACTTCCCAACCAAAGCTATCACCTACAGCTTCACCAGTAATATCACTACCTGCTTGCACCCAACTAGAACCATTCCAGTCATAAATACGCACATAACCTGTACCAGCACCATTGGTAGTTGCACCAACTGCCAAACGATTCGCATCATCACTGAAAGTAATTGAAATACCAAAGTTATCAAAATCTGTTGTTCCATCAATGTCTGTGCCAGCTTGCACCCAACTAGAACCATTCCAATCATAGACTCTTACATGACCTCTATTATTACCACCTGCATCATTTGCATTAGCACCAATCGCAATTCTATTTCCATCTGAGCTAATTGTAACACTACTACCAGCACTATCTCCTATAGCCTCACCATCAATTGCTGAACCTAATTGAACCCAAGCTGTACCATTCCACTCAAAGATACTAGTCTGACCACTATTTAAACCATTAGCAGAACTTTGCCATGAACCAATAACTAAGCGATCTCCATCTGCGCTTAAGTCAACTGAGAAACCACTTTGATCACCAGCTGCTGCACCATCGATATCACTACCTAATTGATTCCAAGAAGAACCATCCCACTCATAAACACGTGTATGACCACTTTGTGCACCATTACCATCATTTAATTCAGCACCAATCGCTAAACGCGTACCATCTGAACTTAATGAAACCGAACGGCCACTATCATCTAATGCAGCTTCACCATCAATATCTGCACCTAGCTGATTCCAAGTAGAACCATCCCATTGATAAACTCGTACATGACCTGTAAAGCCATTATTACCTGTTGCACCAATGGCCATAATGCTACCATCATCACTTAAATCAACTGAGATACCACTAAAGTCTCCTATAGCCTCACCATCAATATCTAAGCCTAATTGTTGGTAATTACCCAATAATAACTCTGGTGGGTCATTCACTGGTGTTACATTAATAAACACCGTTGAAATATTTGAATTGGTATCACCATCATTAACCATATAATGCACTTCACGTGGTGTCGCATTTGGATTTTCTGATGTATTTTGATAAGTGACTGTCGCTAATAATTGCTCATATTCTACTTTAGTGACATCATTTGGCGCATCTGAAGTAAAGGTAATCACATTACCAACGACATTACCTGTCACACCAATTGAACTTGCAAATATGCTATTAAATGATAAAACATCTTCACCTGCCTGATAGGTTGCAAGTGTAATTGAAACCGTTGCTGATTCCATAAAGTCATCATCAACATCACTAATTAAATATTCTGGATAAATAATTGCTGCTGGATCGTTTTCAGTAACAGTAATGCTCTCTGAATTTGAAACTAATTCATAGACTCTAACATGACCTGTCAAGCTATTATTAATTGGTGCACCGATAGCAACTCGAGTACCATCATCATTTAATGAAACTGAGAAACCACTAAAGTCAGAAGCAGCTTCGCCATCAATATCTGAACCAAAGACAGTACTTGCACCTTGCAATTGCCAACTTGTACCATCGAATCGATAAATACGCACATGACCGCTATTAGCACCATTATCTGAATTACCAATAGCACCAATGGCAATAATTGAGCCATCCGCACTTAAAGAAACTGAAATACCACTATTATCTCCTGCAGCTTCACCATCAATATCTGCCCCTACTTGTACCCAAGCAGCACCATTATATTCATAAATACGTACATGGCCACTTAATGCGCCTGTACCATTATTTTGATGTGCGCCAATGGCGATACGAGAACCATCTGAACTTAATGAAACTGAAATACCACTTTGATCACTATCAGCTTCTCCATCGATATCTGCGCCAACTTGTACCCAGTTAGTACCATTATAATCATAAATACGTACATGACCGCGATCTGTGCCTGCACCATCATTACTGATTGCACCAATAGCAACTCTAAAGCCATCATCACTTAAATTAACTGAGTAACCACTATTATCATTGGCAGCTTCACCATCAATATCTGAGCCTAACTGCACCCAAGCCGTACCATTATATTGGTACAATCTAACATGACCACTATTAGCACCGCTATCCGCATTTAATCTTGCACCTACAGCAATAATTGAACCATCTTCATTGGTTGCAACTGACCAACCACTTTCATCAGAAGCATTCTCGCCATCGATATCACTACCTAATTGATTCCATGATGAACCATCCCACTCGTAAATACGTACATGACCTGTACCTGCAGTATTTTGAGGTGCACCAACAACTAGGCGAAGTCCATCATCACTTAAGGCAACCGAATAACCACTTTGATCACCTATAGCTTCTCCATCAATATCTAAACCTACTTGATTCCAGCTAGAGCCATCCCAATCATAAACACGAACATGCCCCCCTGCTGAATTTTGGAAAGCACCAATTGCAACTCGACTACCAGAAGCATCAAATGAAACAGAGCGACCACTTTGATCACCTGAAGCTTCACCATCGATATCAGCACCTAATTGTGCAAAGCTTATTAAATCTAAATCTGGTGCATCATTGGTTGCTGTCATATTGACATAAACCGTTGCAATATTAGAATTAACATCACCATCATTGCCAATAAACTCTATTTCTCTTTGTGTTACATCTGGATTATCTGAAGAATTTTCATAAGTCACTGTATCGAAAAATGCTTTATAGTCAGCCAACGTTGCTGACCCTGTTGCTAAAAGCGTTCCTGGTGCAACATTTGTAACTGTAATACCTACAGGTGCAGAACCAAAACTTAAAACATCTTCACCTGCTACATAATTTGTAATTGTAATCGTTGCACTTTCTAAATTAACATCATCAACATCAGTTATTGTAAAGGCATTATGCAAAATAGTTGCTGCATCATTTTCAGTATAATCAATACTTTTCTCTACCGCTTCAAGATTATAAACTTCTACATAACCTTCCGCAGTACCAATCCCTCCCGAAACGACCTGGGTACCATCTGCACTTAGGGAAACAGAACGTCCAAAAGCACCATTACTAGATCCAACAATATCTGTCGCTAGCTGTACCCAATCAGAACCATCATACTCATATAATTTTACAGTATGAACACTTGGATTTCCTACAGCAAGTCGACTGCCATCAGCACTTAATGAGACTGTATTAACAGTACTAACACCATTAATAACACTACCGACCTGTACCCAACTAGAACCATTCCATTCATAAACACTTGCTTCGCTACTAATTATTGTACCAACTGCAATACGATTGCCATCTGCACTTAAATCAACACTAAATCCACTTTGAGCATTAGCTGCACTACCTTCAATATCAATACCTAATTGAACCCAGGCAGAACCATCCCATTCAAAAATGCGTGTATGACCTGCATTTGAAGCAAATCCATCATTATACCTACTACCAACGGCTATTCGACTACCATTAGCATTGATTGTAATTGAATCATCACCTCCAAGCCGATCTTGTGCTGCCTCACCATCAATATCTAAACCCTTTTGAACCCAAGCTGAACCATTCCATTGATAAACACGCACTTGACCCGCTTGTGAAGCACTCTCACTATTTGATAGTGCACCAATAATAACATGACTGCCATCGCCACTTAATCTAACTGTAGAACCACTTGCTTCGGCCACTGTCTCACCATCAATATCTAAACCTAACTGATTCCAAGAGAAGCCATCCCACTCATAAATACGCACATGACCTGAATTACTACCATTATCATCATTCCCTCCTGCCCCAATCGCCAAACGATTACCATCATTACTTAAATCGATAGCAATACCACTTCCATCGCCTGCTGCTTCACCGATAAACGTAGCACCTAACTGCACCCAACTACCAGCAACTAACTCATAGACTTTAGTATGCCCACTATTTGCACCATTATCATCATTAGATCTTGCACCTACAGCAATTCGGCTACCATCAGCACTCGATGAAACAGAATGACCAAAATTATCACCTGATGCATCACCTACTAATTGTTGACCGATTTGCAATAAACCTAAGCTTATCTCTGGTGGGTCATTAACCCCAATCACATCAATTTGCAGCGTTGCTATATTAGAGTTGACATCGCCATCATTTACGATATAATGCAAAATGCGAGAAGTTGTGTTTGGATTTTCTGAAGAGTTAGAAAAAGTAATGGTGGCCAGTAATTGCTCATACTCTGACTTGGTGACTGTATCTGCTGTATTGGATGTAAAAGTAATCACATTACCAACCACATTACCTGTAACCCCGATTGACGTTGCTAATGCATTGTCAAATGATAGTGTATCTTCTGCTGCTTGATAAGTTGCAACGGTGATAGAGACTGTTGCTGATTCAATATAATCATCATCAACATCATTAATTGAAACATCTGGATAAACATTTACAACGCCATCACCTTCAGTATAAGTAACCGTCTCTGACGTTGAAGTTAATTGATAAACACGAACTTGGCCGCTATCATCTAAATTACCTGCAAATGTACCAATGGCTACACTTGTACCATCTGCATTTAAAGAAACTGAATAACCACTCCAGTCATCGCCATTTTCACCATCAAGATCGATATCTAATTGATCCCAGACTAAATCGACTTCATTCCAACGATAAATTCTTACTTGACCTGCGTTATTAGCACCATCATCATTTAATGGCGCACCAATCGCTAAAGTTGACCCATCAGCACTTAATGAAACAGAAAAACCACTTTCATCGCCTGCGGCCTCACCGAGTAAATCACTACCACGCTGAACCCAAGCTGCACCATTCCAGTCAAAAACTTTTGCTAAACCACTTTCAGCACCACCGGCATCATTTAAAGGCGCGCCAACAGCAATGGTATTACCATCTGAACTGATTGATACGCTCTCACCCAAACGGTCGCTATCGGCATCACCATCAATATCTAAACCTAATTGACTCCAAGAACCACCACTAAATTCATAGACTCTTGCATGACCACGATCTGTGCCACCTGCCGCATTGGCTCTTGCACCGATAATCACACGATCACCATCTGCGTTTAAATCAACAGACCAACCGCTATTATCACCTGCAGCTTCACCATCAATGTCACTACCTGCTTGCGCCCAAGCTGTACCATTCCAGAAATAAACGCGAACATGACCTGAGTCTGCACCATTAACACCATCATTTAAGTAGGCACCAATGGCAACGGCATCACCTGTATCACTTAATGATACGGCAACACCACTTCGATCTGAGGCTGTTTCACCTAAAATATCACTACCACGTTGCACCCAAGCAGTCCCACTGTAGTCAAAAATTCTAACATGACCACTATCTGCGCCACCTATATCATTATCAAGCGCACCAATCGCTAAAGTCATACCATCAGCACTTAATGCCATACCACGACCGTTTGAATCATCTGCAGCAACCCCTTCAATATCTAATCCTAACTGATTCCAACTAGAACCATCCCATTGGAAAACACGTACTAAACCACTATCAGCACCTGCAGCCCCATCATAAAATGGTGAACTTGCAGCAACAATTAACCCATCAGCACTCATTGCGACATTAAAACCAATTTGGTCATTGGCTAATAAACCATCGATATCACCACCTAACTGCTCAAAATCAACCAATGCAACTTCCGGTGCATCATTGGTTGCTGTAATATCAATAAATATGGTTGCCAGATTCGATGGGTCATCACCATCATTAACATAGAAATCAACTTGACGTTGAGTTGTATCTGGATTATCTGATAAGTTTTGATAAGTAATACTCTCTAATGCTGTCTCATAAGCAGCTTTCGTATCAGTACCTTGTAAGAGTAATCTGCCGATGTTTGGCATCCAGGTACCTGTAATATTTGCCGTATCAGTAAAGGCTAAGATATCTTCACCAATTACATAATTACCTGAAATCTCAATCGTTGCACTTTCCATATCCGTATCATCGACATCATCAATTGCCACAGTATCAGCAACAATTAATGCCCCAACACCTTCACTATAATCAATATTTTTTGTTGTTGCTTCAAAAGTATAGACCCTTGCATGCCCACTATTATTACCATTATCATCATTATTATGTGCACCAATAATCACTCGACTACCATCTGCGCTTAAGCCAATTGATCTACCACTTTGATCAGAATTCGCTTCTCCATCAATATCAATAAATAACTGATTCCAAGCTAACCCATCCCATTCATAAATTCGAACAGAGCCTCTATTTGAACTACCGACACCCTCACCATCATTATCATGGTCACCAATGGCAACTCGACTTCCATCTGCACTTAATGAAACTGAAGTACCAAAAGCACCACCGTCAGAGAGCTCTCCATCAATATCCAAACCTACTTGCACCCAATTGCTTCCATTCCAATCATAAATACTAACTTGACCTACAGCGCCTGCATTATCAGCACCAATGGCAACTCGATTTCCATCTGCACTTAATGAAGTAGACCAACCAAATCTATCACCTGCTGCACCACCATCAATATCTACCCCTAACTGCACCCAAGCTGCACCATTCCAGTCAAAGATGCGCACATGGCCACTATCAGCACCATTACCATCGTTATAAGGTGCACCAACTGCTAAACGACTACCATCGGCATTTAATGAAACACCAGCAACGTTACCACTTCGATCACCTGCAGCTTCACCATCAATATCCACACCCATTTGATTCCAGGAAAAACCATCCCATTCAAAGACTCTTACATGCCCTGCAAATAAAGCTGAATCATCATTAAAATGTGCACCAATGGCTAGTCGTAATCCATCAGCAGACAGTGATATTGCACTACCACTTTGGTCATTTGCTGCCTCACCATCGATATCTGCACCTAATTGCACCCAAGCAGCACCATTCCAGTTATAAATTCGCACATGACCACTATTAGAACCATTACCATCATTCCCAAATGCAGCGATGGCTACTGTATCTCCATCAACACTCATTGAAACCCTAGAATGATTAGAACCACTAAAATCATTTGCTGCTTCACCATCAATATCTGTGCCTAATTGTACCCAAGCTGTACCATTCCAATCAAATATTCTTACATGACCACTATTAGAGCCATTACCATCGTTATTAGGTGCACCAACTGCAATTCGAGTTCCATCACCATTAATCGCAACAGCAGAACCACTTAGATCATCAACAGCTTCCCCATCAATATCTAAACCTAACTGTTGAAGTCCTAAACTGATCTCTGGCGGGTCATTGACTGAAACCACATCAATATTAATTGTCGCAATATTTGACTCTGTATCACCATCATTAACGCTATATCTTAATACGCGCGTTGTTTCATTCGGATCTTCTGAAGTATTTTCATAAGTTACTGTGGCGAGTAAAGCCTCATACTCTGATTTAGTCACCGTATTGGCTGTATCAGAGGTAAAAGTAATCACACCACTAACAATATTACCTGTAACCCCCATTGAGGTTGCTAAGGCTGCATCATAAGATAAAACATCTTCACTAGCCTGATAAGTAGCAACCGTCATTGAAACCGTTGCTGATTCGATATGCTCATCATCGATATCTGTCACTGAGAATTCATTATTCAGCGCTAAGACACCATCATTCTCATTATAGGTATAGGTTTCAGAAAGCTTAACAATATCATAAACACGCACATGGCCTGAACCAGTGCCACCATCATCATTACCAGGCGCACCAATAATTACTCGATAACCATAGGCACTTAAAGCAATACTATGACCACTTTGATCATCAGCTGCCTCACCATCGATATCCATACCACCGATTTGTACCCAATCAAGTGTATCATTATTCCAATCAAATATTCGAACATGGCCTGCATTATTACCTGCATCATCATTATTTTCAGCTGAAACTGTAATGCGCTGACCATCACGACTGATTGAAACTGAAGTACCGAACTGATCGCCAGCATTTTCACCTAATAAATCACTACCAATTTGATTCCAATTAGCACCATCATATTCAAAAACACGAGCCTGCCCTGCAAATGCACCAGCATCACTATTGAAAACATCACCAATAATTAAACGATCTCCCTTACCATTGAACGCAATTGAAGTCCCTGAGCGAACACCGGCTGCCTGACCATCGATATCAGCTCCTATTTGTACCCAGTCTGTACCATCATATTGATAAATACGCACATGACCTCTATTATCTGTTCCAGCGCCACCAGCATCATTTAGATCACCACCGACAGCAATACGATTTCCTGCTGCATCAATTGCAACTGAACGACCAAAGGCATCACCTGCAGCCTCTCCATCTAAATCTGAACCTAGCTGAATCCAAGCCGTTCCTGTCCATTGATAAACACGTGCATGACCTGAATTTGCACCATTAACACCATCATTTTGCCAAGCACCAACAATAACACGGTCACCATTTTGAGTTAAAGCAACTGACTCACCAAAACGATCCCCTGCAGCTTCACCATCTAAGTCAAGACCTAATTGAACCCAATTAGAACCATCCCACTCAAAGATACGCACTTGTCCTGCATTAGAACCTGCGTCATCATTAAAGATTGCACCAATGGCTAAACGTTGGCCATCTGCACTTAACGTAACGCTATAACCACTTTGGTCATCATCTGCATCACCATCAATCGCACTGCCAGCTAAGTTCCAGCTTGAGCCATCCCAGTCATAGACTCTTACTTGACCACGATCACTACCACCACCATCATTTAATGGTGCACCAATGGCAACGCGTGTACCTGACTCATCGGCTGATACTGACCAACCACTTATCTCTCCTGCAACAATACCATCGATATCAGAACCCACTTGAACTAAATCAATTAAATCTAATTCAGGGGCGTTATTCACTGCAGCAACGGTAATATCAATACTTGCATTATTAGACGGATCATCACCATCATCAACAAGGAAATCAACGGTTCTTGTTGCAGTCGATGGATCTTCTGAAGTATTAAAATATTCTACTGTTGCTAGTGCAGCTTCATAATTCGCCTTAGTATCAGTACCGGTTAAAATTAAACGACCAGTAACGGTATCAAAAGTACCTGAAATATTCGCTGTATTGGTAAATAATAATAAATCTTCGTTTTGAACATAATTCGCACTAATTGTAACTGTTGCACTTTCCATATCAGTGTCATCAACATCTGTAATATTAAAATCAGAGAAGATCACTGACGCTGAATCGCCTTCAGTATAGGCTAATGGAGTAGATGAACTTGTTACTTGTATATCAAAAGCGCGCACAGAACCGTTAGGACTCTGCGGAATTGTAGCTGCTAACCTTGAACCATCCCCACTTAAAGCAACATATTCACCCATAAAACCTGAACTAATAGTTCCATCAATATCTGAACCTACTTGCACCCAATCTACACCATCCCAGCTATATAAACGAACTTGACCTGTATTGACACCACCATCATCATTATTCTGTGCACCAATCGCTAATAAATCACCTGCTGCATTTAAACTAACAGCGATACCACTTTCATCATTTGCAGCTTCACCATCAAGATCTGAACCCAATTGAACCCAGCTTGATCCATTCCATTGATATACTCTCACTTTACCTGCATTGGCTAAAGCGCCACCTAGATCATGGCCAATTGCACCAACTGCTAGAATATTACCATCATCACTTAAATCAAGCGATTCACCAAAACGATCACCAGAATTATCACCCAGTATCGTTGTTCCTGTTTGAGTCCAGTTTGCACCATCCCAGTCATAGGCATAAACAGCACCCATTGATGAAGCATTCCATGCTCCTACAGCAACTCGATCACCATCAGCACTTAACTTAAGCTCATATCCAAATGCACTAGCTGCTGGTTCAGCAATCGTAGCACCAACTTGCACCCAGTTTGCACCATCCCAGTCAAATATTTGTACATTACGTTGATTTGTCCCTGCAGCAACTCTTAAGCCATCAGCACTTAAATCAACTGCATAACCAATACGTTGACCTGATGTAGCAGTACCACTTATATCTGAACCAAGTTGCACCCAGTCACTACCATCGTATTGATATACACGTACCACACCTGCGTTAGATCCGTGTGTATCGTTATCAATTGCACCAACAGCAATAATATCACCTGCATCATTAATGGCTACGGTATTTTCCTTACCAAGCTGATCACCAGCCGCATCACCATCAATATCACTACCTAATTGCACCCAGTTACTACCATCAAACTCAAACACGCGTGCATGACCGGCAAGACTACCTGCGCCATCATTGCTCTGAGCACCAAAAATAAGACGACTACCATCAGCATTAAACTCAACACTAGAACCATCATTAGAATCCCCTACTGCCTCGCCATTAATATCCAAGAAGCTTGAAATTTCAGTTAAGGTTAATACCGGTGGATCATTGACAGGAGTAATATCAATATTCACCGTTGCAACATTTGATTGCACATCACCATCATTCACATAAAAATCAACTTGGCGTTGATTGGTATCTGGATTATCTGAAGTATTTTCATAAGTAACTGAAGCTAAAGCTGCCTCATAAGCATCTCTTGTATCAGTACCTGTTAAGGTTAAAACCCCGGTTGATGAGTTATAACTACCGGTAATATTCGCTGTATCAACAAATGCTAAACTATCTTCACTAGCAAGGAAGTTATTGGTTATTGCAATCGTTGCACTTTCCATATCGCTATCATCAGCATCAATAATTGAAAATTCAGGATAAATTGCAACCGCACCTGTATCTTCAGTATAATTAACTGTCTCTAAAACTGAAACTAATTCATAAACTCGAACATGACCAGACTCACCACCATTACCATCGTTTAATGGTGCACCAATAACAACTCGTTTCCCATCACGACTTAAAGCAACACTTGAACCACTTTGATCATCAGCAGCCTCACCATCGATATCATTACCACTGACTAATACCCAATCAGAAATTGAAATATCCCAATCATAAATACGTACATTACCACTATCTGAACCATTACCATTATTAAATGGTCCACCAATAGCCATACGATTACCATCAGCATTTAATGACATATAAAAGCCATCATCGCCATTACCACTACCAGGAATCACTGTACCGGCTTGAACCCAATTGACACCATCCCAGTCATAAACATAAGTCCAACCTCTTAAAGAACCACCAGAGAAACCATCAAAACGATCTTCACCAACAGCTATACGTGTACCATCAGCATTCATTGAAACGGTAATACCAAAACGTCCCTCAAAATTAGTACCATCAATTGTCGCACCAACTTGTGTCCAGCTGGTTCCATCCCAGTCATAAACAACTGCCTGGCCTGAGTTATTACCTCCAACGTCATTTAAGTGTCTACCTACAATCACTCGATTACCATCAGAGCTAATTGCAACTGCACCACTTCGATCGCCACCAGCACCATCAATATCTAAACCTCTTTGAATCCAGCTTGAACCATCCCAATCATAGATTCTTACATGTCCTCTTAAACCATTGTTAAAGATTGCACCAATCGCAACGGTTGAACCATCTGAACTCATTGAGATATGTGAACCAGATTCATCATTACCTGCTTCACCATCTATATCTAAACCTAATTGGTTCCAACTTGAACCATCCCATTCAAATACACGAACATGACCAGCATTTGAGGCTGTACCATCATTAAGTCTTGCACCTATTGCAATACGTAAGCCATCTTCACTCATCGCAACGGCTAAACCAGACTCATCATCTGCCGCTTCACCATCAATATCACTACCGACTTGTACCCAAGCAGAACCATTCCAATCATAAACACGCGTACTACCTGCATTAGAGGCTGAACCGTCATTTAATGTTGCACCGACAACAATACGACTCCCGTCAAGATTTGTTGCAACACTTGAACCAAAGCGATCATCAGCTGCTTCACCATCAAGATCAGTACCTAATTGTTGGAAATCAACCAAACCTAAATCTGGTGCATCGTTGGTTGCTGTAATATCAATAAGTGCAGTTGCAATATTCGATTGATCATCACCATCATTAACCGTATATTGAACGATTCTTTGTAAGATTGATGGATCTTCTGAAGTATTTTCATACGTTACTGAAGCAAGCGCCGCTTCATAAGCAGCAATTGTGTCGGTTCCTGTTAAATACAAAATACCATTTGCATAATCAAAATTGCCCGTGATATTTGCTGTATCACTAAAGGCTAAATAATCTTCACCTTGAACATAATTACCCGTAATTGCAATCGTTGCACTTTCCATATCGGTATCATCAACATCAAGAATTGAAAATTCTGGATAAATTGCCGTTGCTGGGTCATTTTCAGTATAGGCTAAAGCAACAGTTGTTAGACTTTCAGAGACTAAATCAAAGACTTTAACTTGTCCTGCATTATTACCATTGGCATCATTTTCATATGCACCAATAATCACTCGATCACCATTACCGCTTAATCTTGTAGACCAACCAAACTCATCATTAGCTGCATCTCCATCAATATCTGAGCCAACCGCTGTGCTACCACCAACTAAGACCCAATCCGAAGCTGTACCATCCCAGTCATAGATACGCACACTACCTGCATTAAGTCCACCTCCACTATTAGTTCGATCACTAATCGATAAACGTAAACCATCTGAACTTAATGATATACGGTGACCACTTAAATTACCTTCAATAGGCTCTCCTGCAATCGTAGAACCAACCTGATTCCAGCTTGCACCATCCCAATCATAAATATAGGTTGCACCTGTTACACCTACACCGACAGCACCGACAGCAATACGATTACCATCTGCTGTTATTGAAACATCAATTCCAAAAAAACTATTAGCAGCTGCACCATCAAGGTCAGCACCTACTTGAACCCAGCTTGTACCATCAAAATCAAATACACGAACATGACCTGCATTTGATCCACCATCGTCATTTTCACGTCCACCAACAACAATGCGATAACCACTATCACTAATCGCTAAAGCATGACCAAATTCATCACCACTAGCTTCGCCAACAATATCTGCACCCAATTGATTCCAGCTTGAGCCATCAAAGCTATAATTTCTAACCGTATCTGAACCTGCTGCACCAGCTGATAAAATACTACCATCTTTATTTAAAGCAACTCGCGTACCAAGAACTTCATTCACAGCTACGCCATCAATATCAGTTCCTAGTTGATTCCAACTAGAACCATCCCACTCAAAGATTCTGACATGACCTGCATTTGATCCACCTGCATCATTTTCCAAACCACCAATAGCTAAGCGATTACCATCAGCACTGATTGAAACCCAATTACCAAATTCATCACCTACAGCTTCCGCTAAAAAATCTGCACCCATTTGACTCCAGCTTGAGCCATCCCATTCAAAAGCACGAACATAGCCATCACCACCAAGTAGACTCGTATAACCAATCGCAATTCGGTTACCATCTTCACTGACCGTAACAGACTGACCTGCTTGATCATTAGCTGCATCACCTAAAATATCTGCACCCATTTGGGCAAAGTTAACTAAATCCAATTGCGGTGCATCATTAACTGGTGTTACATCAATTTGCAATGTGACTAAATTTGAAGGCACATCACCATCATCGACTAACATATCGATTGTTTTAGTATTGGTTGCTGGCAATGGATTATCCGATAAGTTTTCATAAGTAATCGATGCTAATGCTAGTTGATAATTAGCAATCGTATCAGTTCCTGTTAAAACCAAACGACCCGTTTGTGAATCAAAGCTACCTGAAATATTCGCTGTATTAACAAAAACTAGAACATCTTCACCTTGAACATAGTTTGCAGTAAATTCAATGGTTGCACTTTCCATATCCGTATCAGTTGAATCAACAATTTTATATTCTGGATGTAATGCTACTGCACCATCATTTTCAGTATAAGCTAATGTTTTAAATGTTGAAGTCAAATCAAATACGCGTGCATAACCATCACCTGAGAGCATTGGTGCACCGACAACTAAACGTTCACCATTAGAACTGATACCGACTGATGTACCAAAGTGATCATCATCACTCGTACCATCTAAATCAATATTTAACTGTGTCCAGCTTGAGCCATCCCAATCAAAAATACGTGCATAACCTTTATCATCTGAAATAGTACCACCAACATCATTAAATGGTCCACCAGCTGCAACTCGATTACCATCACCACTTAATGAAACACTTAAGCCAAGCTGATCGGTATTTCCTTCACCAATCATATCAGTGCCTGCCTGAACCCAAGCTGAACCGTTCCAGTCATAAACTCTTATTTGACCATTATTAGCGCCATTAAATGGTGCACCAATCGCAATACGATTTCCTGCATCATTAATTGCAACTGAAGTCCCGCTTTCATCACTTGCTGCAGAGCCATCAATATCACTACCTAATTGTGTCCAAGTAACACCAATTAACTCATAAACCTGTACCTGTCCTCGATCACCATCATGATGACGCGCTCCGACAACAACAAAGCTACCATCTGAACTCAAAGCAACCGATGACCCCATATTATCACCAGCGGCTGTACCATCAATTTTATTACCTAATTGTACCCAAGCTGAGCCATTCCATTCATAAATACGCACCTGTCCTGCACCTGCACCAGCATCAGCATTATTAACAGCACCCACAGCAACACGTGCACCATCAGCACTAATTGAAACAGACCACCCACTACGATCTTGTGCCGCTTGACCTTCTATCGCACTGCCTAATTGTACCCAAGCTGTACCATTGTACTCAAAAATACGCGCATGACCACTATCAGTACCAGCTGAACCATTATGCACTGGTGCACCGATGACAACACGCATACCATCATCACTTAAGTCAACTGACCAACCTGACTGATCACCATTAGAAACACCACCAATATCATCACCTAGTTGTACCCAGCTACCTGCTTGAAGTTCAAAAATTCTAACATCTCCACGTGCCGAGCCACCTTCAGAATTTGTTCTATCAGAAATTGCAACAATACTACCATCTGAGCTTGCAGCTACTGCATAACCAAAATTATCACCAAAGACTGCTTCGGCTAAAATATCCGTTGAAACTTGCTCAAATGAAACAAAATCTAATTCTGGCGGTGTATTTGGCACAATCACATTAATATCGGCTGTGACATTATTCGATGGATCATCACCATCATCAACAAGATAAGTAACTTCCCTTATTGAAGCTGTAGGGCTTGCACCAATATTTTCATAGGTTACAGAAGCTAAAGCCTCTGCATAGGCTGCCTTGGTATCGGTTCCTGTTAAAACCAAAGTACCCGTTGCTGCTGTCCAAGAAAATGATATATTGACTGTTGGCGTAAAGGATAAAACATCCTCACCATTAACATAATTATTACTGAAATAGATAGTCGCACTTTCCATATTATCATCATCAACATCGGCAACTGCAAGCTCATCTTGCACTACAACCTGACCATCACCAATCGTATAATTTAGTGCAATCGTTGGCGTTGAAGTCGTTAATTGATAAACTCTGACATGACCTGAGTCAGCACCATTAATACCATTATTATTAATAGCACCAATCGCTACACGTGAACCATCTCGACTAATTGTTGTTTGAAACCCTGACCGATCATCGGCTGACTCACCATTAATATCATTACCAACTTGTACCCAATCTATACCGTCCCACTGATAAAGACGCACATGACCATTATTAAATAAGCCATTAAGCGTTGCACCAATAGCTAATAGACTACCATCTCCTGTAATTGATACTCTTTTTCGACCACCACTTAAGTCATTTGCTGCCTCACCAATAATATCTGAACCTGCTTGAACCCAAGCTGCTCCATTCCAATCATAGATACGCACTCGACCTGCATCTGATGCAGCTTCAGGCGAACCAATAGCAATTCGATTACCATCGTCTGTTAATGATATACCAAAGCCTGCTGTGGACGAACCATTACCAATAGCCGAACCGACAACATTCCAACTTGCACCATCCCATTCATAGATTACAACATAATTACCATTTATATCTGGTGCTGCGCCTGCTACACGATTACCATCAGCACTTATGGCAACTTCATCACCCAATTGCTGATTAATCGCAAAACCATCGATATCAGCACCTAACTGTACCCAAGCTGACCCGTTATATTCATAGACACGCATATGACCACTTGAGCCACCACCGCCATCATTATTCGCGGCACCAATCACAACTCGATTACCATTAGCACTTAACGCAACGCTGCCGCCACTATAATCAACTGCTGCTTCACCATCGATATCATTACCAACTTGAACCCAATTAGTTCCATCCCAATCATATATCTTAACTTGTCCTTCATTACTATTACCAACGCTGGCATCATAAAATATAATACCGACAGCTAAACGATTACCATCATCACTTAAGGAAACAGAAGTACCAAACGAATCATTACCATTTTCACCATCAAGATCAGAACCAACTTGCACCCAACTTGAGCCATCCCAGTCAAACACTCGAACATGACCCGCTAAAGCCGCACCATCATTATTAACTGGTGAACCAATTGCTATACGTGAACCATCACCACTTAGTGAATTTGCATGACCAAAATGATCATCTGCTGCCTCACCATCGATATCAATACCTAATTGACTAAATTCGAAAATACCTAATTCTGGTGGGTCATTAGCCGCGACAATATCAATCAGTGATGTTGCAACATTTGATTGTGCATCGCCATCATTAACATAAAAAGAAACTGTTCTTTGATTGGTATCTGGTGTATCTGAAGTATTATTATAGGTTACTGAAGCTAAGGCCTGCTCATAAGCAGCTTTTGTATCAGTTCCTGTTAAGGTTAAGATACCTGCTACTGGATTCCATGACCCTGTAATATTTGCTGTATCAGTAAACGCCAGAACATCCTCACTAGCAACAAAATTATTAGTTATTGCAATCGTTGCACTTTCCATATCCGTATCATCTGGATCGATAATAGAGAATTCTGGATAAGCTGCAATTGCACCTGCATCTTCAGTAAAGGTAACGGCTGTTGTTAGAGTCGCTGAAGTTAATTCAAAAACTCTTACATGACCACTATTAGCACCATTACCATCATTAAATGGCGCACCGATAACAATACGACTACCATCGGCTGTTAATGCTAAAGACCAGCCTAATGCATCAGGTGATGCTTCACCAAGAATATCAGCACCAAAGGCTGTACTTGCACCAACTAATTCCCAGTCATTGGTATCAGCATTCCAGTCATAAATATTTACTTTACCACTAGAAGAGCCATTTGTATCATCGCCGATAACACTCAAAGCCATACGCAGCCCATCAGAACTTAAGGAGACTTGTTGGCCTAAATTATCTTGAATTACAACACCATCTATTGTGCTTCCTGCTTGAATCCAAGCTGCACCATTCCAGTCATAGACAATTACTTGACCACTATGTAACGCACTAACATCACTTCTAAAAGCACCAACAGCTAAACGGTTTCCATCTTCACTTAATGAAACAGATTTACCAAACCAATCATCAGCTGCTAAACCATCTAAATCTGCGCCAACTTGAACCCAGTTTGCACCATCCCAATCATAAACTCTTACATGACCTGCATTACCACCAGCATCATCGTTCCTATAACCACCAATTGCAAGTCTTGTGCCTTCTGCTGCAAATGAAACGGCATTACCAAACCAGTCATCTATATTTTCACCATCAATATCGCTGCCTAACTGAACCCAACTTGTGCCATTATATTCATAAATTCGCACATGACCACTATCATTACCAGCATCATTATTACCCGTTGCGCCAATGGCAACTCGGCTACCATCAGCACTTAGTGTAATTGCATCCCCACCAGAGAAATCATTTAATCCTTCACCATCAATATCAGCACCGACTTGTACCCAAGCTGAACCATTCCAGTCAAATATTCTGACATGGCCTGCATCCGTTGCACTACCATCATTATATCTAGCGCCAACGGCAATGCGATCACCATCAGCACTAATGGATACTGTTGTACCAAATTCATCACCAGCAGCCTCTCCATCAAGATCAGCGCCTAGTTGATTCCAGGTTGTACCATCCCACTCATAGACACGTGCTTGACCACTATCAGATCCGTTACCGTCATTATCTTTTGCACCTACAACGATTCTTAAACCATCATCACTGATATCAACGGCAAAACCGGCTAAATCCCCTGCTGCCTCACCATCAAGGTCAACACCTAACTGATTAAAGTCTACTAATTCTAAATTGGGTGCATCATTGACTGGTGCGACATTAATATAAGCAATCGATGCATTTGACTGTGTATCACCATCATTGACATAAAAATCAATTTGTCGTTGTAAAACTGAAGGATCATTCGATATATTATCATAAGTCACTGAAGCTAGTGCTAACTCATAATTCGCTAATGTATCTGTGCCGGTTAAAACTAGACTACCTGTTGTCGCATCAAATGAACCAATAATTGAACCAACCGGTGTAAAGCTTAAGAAATCTTCACCTTGGACATAGTTTGCTGAAATAGCAATTGTTGCACTTTCCATATTGGTATCATCAATATCCAAAATCGTAAATGAATCATCAATGGTTAATGCACTATCATTTTCAGTAAAGGTTAATGTTTTTTCTGTTGTTTCTAATTCATAAACACGCACTCGACCTCTATCATTACCAGTATTCTCAGCATTAATTGCACCAACAACAAGTGTTGAACCATCACCACTAACCATCGCATTTGCATGATATTCTGAACTTGAGTCACCTGTAACTTTAGTGCCATTTTCTACCCAAGCTGAACCATTCCAGTCAAATACTCGAACATGACCTTCATTAGAAGCTTCCCCTAGTCTTGAACCAATAACAATTCGATCACCATCATTCGTTAATGAAACCGTCCAACCAGCTTGATCTCCTGCTGCCTCACCTACAATATCACTACCGACTTGCACCCAAGCTGAACCATTCCAGTCATATATACGTGCACGACCTTCACCCGTACCACCACCTGCATATGTGCCAACAGCCACGCGACTACCATCTGCATTAACAGATACGGAGTTCCCGCTAAAATCACTATTTGTATCGCCGTCGATATCACTACCTTGTTGCACCCAAGCTGAACCATTCCAGCTATAAACCCTAGCATGGCCGGCCTGCAAAGCAGCATCATCATTAAATGGTGCTCCAATAACTAAAGTTAACCCATCTGAACTAAGCGCTACTGAAGTACCACTTTGATCACCTGTCGCCTCACCATCAATATCTGATCCTGCCTGCACCCAAGCTGAACCATTCCAGTCATAGACTCTTACCTGACCACTATCAGGACCATTACCATCATTAAATATTGCACCGATGGCAACTCGAGTACCATCTGCGCTTAAATCAATATCATCGCCACTAAAATCGCCGCCTAATTCACCGCTAATATCTGACCCTAATTGCACCCAAGAAGCACCATTCCATTGATAAACTTGTACATAACCTTGTTGCACAGCTGGGCTGTTTGCATAAGATGCTCCAACTGCCACAATGCTACCATCGGCACTTAAAGACACTGCATGACCTAGCCTTGTAGCTGATCCACCTGTAATATCTGAACCAGTCTGAACCCAGTTTGTTCCATTCCAGTCATAGATCCTAACACTACCAACATTAAAAGGTGTTAAAGGAGCTCCAACTGCAATTCTTGTACCATCATCACTAATAGAGACATCTTCACCAAAAAGACCAAAGTCAGTCGTACCATCAATATCAGCACCTAACTGAGCATTACCATAACTAAAATATAATTCTGGCGCTTCATTGATATCTGTTACTGTAATATCTCTTTCTGCGATACTAACTGAATTACCATCACCATCATTAACATAGAATTCAACCGTTCTCGTTGAAGTATTTGGCGTTGTTGAAGTATTCTCAAAAGTTACAGCTTCTAGCGCTGCCTTATAATTTGCTAGCGTATCAGTCCCCAATAATACTAAGGTACCTGTTGCTGCAGTCCAAGAACTTGTAATACTACCTGTATCAACAAAGTTAAGTATATCCTCACCGTTTTGGTAATTAGTGGCTATAACAATCGTTGCAGTTTCAATATTGGTATCATCTGGATCTGAAATATTAAATGATGTATGAATAGCAACAGCGCCATCACCTTCGGTATAATCAAGTGCGGTTAATGCGGTTAAATCAAATATTCTTACCTGACCGTTATCACCTGAAAAATCACCAACTTCACCAATAGCTAAACTTAAACCGTCACCTGATAATGAAACACTTGCACCTGAGTGATCATCAACATTACCAGTTATAATTTCTCCATATTGCATCCAAGCTGATCCATTCCAATCATAAATCGTTACATGACCTGATTGATTACCATTTTGATCAGACTCTAATGCGCCGATGGCTAATCTTGTACCACTATCACTTAACGAAACACTGAAGCCTGCCCAGTCTCCACCATCAAGTCCATGAATATCAGATCCTTGTTGCACCCAAGCTGAACCATTCCAGTTATAAACTCGAACGGTACCTGCATCTAAATTCGTTGCACTATCACCATAGAATGAACCAATGGCCACATTATCCCCTAAAGCATCCAAAGCCACAGAATAACCACTGAATTCATCATTTTGGCTACCAACAAGATCACTACCTAATTGAACCCAAGCCGAACCATTCCATTCATAGATTTTAACTTCACCAACTTCAGCTCCAAAAACACCATCACCATGTGCAGCTGCACCAATTGAAATTCGACTACCTGTAGAGTTCATTGCAACTGAAAAACCAAACTGATCGCCAGTTGCAGCTGCTGCAAATGTAGTACCTAATTGAACCCAGGCTGAACCATTCCAATCAAAGACTCTTGCCTGACCATCATTTGATGCACCAAATCTTGACTCACCGATAATAATACGATCACCTGCATCATTAATGGCGACAGCATTACCGCTTTCATCATCAGCATTTAAACCATTAATGGCTGCACCTCTTAATACCCAAGCTGCACCATTCCACTCAAATACATTTGTTTGTCCACTATCTGAACCACTACCATCAAATTGTGAATCACCAATAACAACAACCGTACCATCAGCATTTAATGCAACAGACTCACCAAAGTTTTCAGATGATGCAATGGTAATATCACTACCTAACTGCACCCAGTTTGAGCCATCCCAATCATAAACTCTAACCACATCGCCTGAATCAGGGCCACCAATAGCAACTCGGGTCCCATCATTACTAAATGATACTGACTCACCAAACCGCTCAAATGCACCACCTGAAATGGTTGAACCTAACTGTTCAAAAGTATTGATTTTTGCTAAATCATTAATAGCAACAAGACTTGTAATTCTTGTTATTATTGATGAGGTTGCAGTACCATCATCGACTGTCCATTTAATTGTACGCTCTAAATCTGTTGGGTCATTTTTACCATTTTCATATTGAATATTTCTCAATAAATTCTGATAAACGGCGACCGTTGCTGTACCTGATATTTGATAGAGACCTGAAGGTCGATCAAATGTTGTTTGAATCCCTGCAGGCAATGGTAAAGCTGACGTTGCAATACTTAATATATCTTCAAAAGCTTGATAATTTCCTGTAATTTGAATCGTTGCGCCAACAATTGAGTCATCAGTATCGGTAATTGTTAATAACGGCTCTAAAGTTAATAATGTGTTTTCGCTATACGTCGCATGTGTTGTACCAACTCCATCTAAACTATATAATCTTACTTCACCTCTGTTACTACCTTCTGTTAATGAACCACCACCAACAACACTACCATCGCGGCTTAATGAAACTGACCAACCAAAGGCATCACCTGAAGCACCACCATCAATATCTGGACCCACTTGAATCCAATCTGATCCATCCCAATCAAAAATTCTGATATGTCCAGATCCTGAACCATTTCCATCATTATCATGTGATCCAATGGCAATTCGATTCCCATCACCACTCATAGAGACAGATCGTGAGCCATCATTTTGAAACCCACCACCTGATAAATCATTATTTGCTTCACCATAAATATCGCTGCCTAGTTGAACCCAGGCTGCACCATTCCAATCATAGACTCGCACCGTACCTGTATTTGAACCACCCGCATCATCTATTGGTGCTGATAAGATAATTCTTGTACCATCAGAATTCATTGAGACACTATGGCCAAGCATATCGCCGCCACCACCGGCAGAGCCATCAATTTGAGAACCCATTAAGTTCCAAGTTGAACCACCTGCATATTCATAAACACGAACATAACCAGCATTAGAATTTGCAGTATGTGCACCCATTACAATACGATTACCCGTTTGACTAAACTGAATATCCATACCCAATCGGTCACTACCGCCTGCGCCAACTATCGATCCTCGAGAAACCCATGCTGAACCATTCCATTCATAAAAATTAACTTGTCCAGTATTTGCCGTAGCACTAACAAATTCACCCACTGCCAACCAATCACCTGTGCCATCAAGCGTCACACTCCAACCAAATAAATCGGCTGTTGATGCACCGGTTAAATCTGTACCCTTTTGTACCCAAGCTGAACCATTCCATTCGTGAACTTCAACGGTTCCTGTAGAGTTAAGGTCTTGATCAGCCCCTGCTGCGACTGTCAGCCCATCATCACTAATTGTAACACTACGACCAAAATTAGCATTCGATGTTGGCGTAACTAATGTAATATCACCACCGACTTGAACCCAGTTGGATCCATTCCACTCATAAACTCTAACAGCACCTTTATTCGTTCCAGCTATATCTGATTGCATTGCACCAACAACAACATGTGACCCAGTTGCATTGACTGCAATATCACTACCAAACTGTTCATTGTTCAATGATGGATTAATATCAGAACCAATCTGAGTGAAACCGCCTAATTCTGGATCGGCTAAAATATGGCCAAAGTTACTAAAAGTTACAATCTCGTCCACTTCAACTTGTTCATCAATTTCTAAAATACTATCACCACCTAAATGATCGGCACCTGTAATATCTGTTGATGCTGCAATATCGGCACTGGTGTAACTTTTCAATGCATCAATAAAGAGCATTCCTTTTGAACCTTCAGCAACATTACAACCATAGAATAATAAATCACCACTGGATGAAATTGCATTACCCCATTGGCCTAGTTGCATCTGATAGGAAGATAAACTATCAAGATTTAGCACACTACTACCTAAATACAACTCACCTTGACTACCGTGTGAAATAATGTGAATTGCGTCAAGATTAGAATATTTAGATAACATTTGTGTAATTGCATCAACACCATTCTCGTCAACATCGATTACCTCAACGGAAGCTTTACGTGAAATATTTTTAATTAAGGTCTGAGGGTCTTTGACTCGAGAATCGATAATGACTACTTCCTTGTATACTGAATAATCTGTTTCTTGATTAAGGGCTTCGGTTTTGATTGCTTCTATTAAACTATCGGATGCGTCTGCTTTATCATTTGAATTAAGGGCTTTTAGGATCTCACTTTGCTCGGTTTCGGAAACACCATCTGCAATATCAACGGTCTCTACTGCTGCGCCATCGAACATAAACCTTGGTTCTAATGGTTGCATCAAAGTTGAAAGCTCTGTTGACCTATCCTTATCCTTTACAGAGAGAATGCCGAATATGATATCGACTAGCTTTTTCTTTTGTCTTTTTGCTTTCTTACTTTTATTGATAATCTGACTTTCGTTATCATCTAAATGTTTCATAGCAGACCCTTATATTTTTCCGAGGTTTTAAACTAAAAAATGCTTAGAAAATTTAGCGAATTTACCCACACATTCTTTATATTAAAAATATTTCACACCTATAATAAATATATCTAATATTAAATTTATTGCATATTTGTGATTAATTTATTTACAATATTAAATTAATTTATTTTTATTTATATTTATATTTCAATAAATTAACATTTGAAATTATTTTATTGTGCAAAGTTAAAAATTGTGATAGTAGAAAAAACATGATTTTAGCCATATTTTATACAATACGCCATAAAATATGATACGAATTTAATGTAATTTTAGAAAGATTATTAATTATAATTTGATATGATTAACAGATGAAAAAAAGACTTATTAGAAACACCCCGACTAACTCTTAAACCTATTTCAATTTGAAAGAAGAATTGTCTAATTAAAAACACCCCGTCTGCTTCGCAGCCAGCCCTCTAAAGATGGGAATAATATACAAATCGACCTTAAATTCCCCTCTAGTTTAAAGGAGTGCCCGTTAGGGCGGGGTGTGTGAAAATATTATTTTTTAGATTGCCTGATTTGAACACTAAAGTTTCCTTCGACATAGTGCTTCATTAATAAATTCAAAAGGGTTTGATAAGGAAAACCTTCAGCTTGGGCTTTTTCTTTAAAAGCTGATAAAATATCTGGATCTGGTTTAAAGGAAATTGGCTTTCTGGTTTTACTCATTGTCGCTTTGGCTTTTGATTGTAACTCTGCCTTACGCTTTTCAAGCGCAGCACCTTTAAGTGATATATACTCATCTTTTTTAAGTGACTCTTTAATTTTTTTTTCTTCTTTATCTAATAGTTTATTCATTATCATCCATCCCATATTTTTTATTTAATCTTCTATCTTTAAAAGCCGTAACCAAACGAATATTATTTCCTCTCTCTTCAATTGGCACAGCATAAATATATCCTCTAACCTTAATGCACAATATCGATTGATGTGGATATTTTTTGCTAACTTCAATACCAACAATTTGGTCATTTTCTATTGCTTCTATAATTTCCTCAAATGTTATATTCCTTGTTTTTTTCAAGATGTGATTTTTCTTTTTATCCCATTCAAACATACAAATCCATTTTCAATTTGAGTATGTACTAAGTATATCTTCAAAAATTGTAAACTTCAAATGGCGTGTACTCTACTTCAAAGCAAAAAAATAAACATGAATAATTAATTATTTATCACCAAGGCGCGATACATCGCATCTCTACAAACTAAGATTACACAACCTATTTCCAAGGATTTAATAATCTAACATCCGTTTTAGCAAAGTCCTTTGTATTTCGAGTCACAATAGTCATATTATGCACTAATGCCGTAGCAGCAATAATTGCATCTCGTTCAGACTTAGGGTTAGGAATATGTAATTTTGCACAGACTTGTGCCACATCAACATCTAAAGATAAGATTCTTTCATTGAACGTAGGTAGAACAGAATCATTTAACCATTTTCTTAAAATTTGACCTTGTTTTTTATCTTTCCTTTCTCTTTGCAATATTCCTATTTCAAGCTCTAAAATCGTAATGACTGAAACAAAAAAATTTGTTAACGAAATACTTTGTGCCCATTCAATAACATTTGAATTTGCCTTGCCTGATTTCGCTTTTCTTAATTCTGAGATAACATTTGTATCTAATAAATACATTACTCAAAATCCTCTGGCTTATATAAGCGTTTAGTTAATTTTGGCGCATCAAAATCAATATCACAAGCTTCAGGCATTGAGAGTAAATTAACGATATTGTCTTTTTTCAAAAGCTTTTGATAGGCTTCAGCAGTTAGTAAAACATGTGCTAACTTACCACGATCAGTAATAAATACAGGACCTTTAGTCGCACTTTTTTTTGCTTTGCTAACATCTTGGTTAAACTCTCTGCTGGTGATAGTCTTTACAGTCATATTGCACCTCATTGTAGTTACAAACCTACAATAAGTATACATAAAATGTAGAAACATATCTACATATATCAAATTTTATTACTTTAAACATTCTAGTTTCATAAACTAACCACGCAAAATTAAAAGAAAATAATTAAATTCAACAATCAAATCATGACAAATTTTTCTAGTGCTAAAAAGCCAGTTTTATTTGCCTGAGTTAGTGCCATTGCAATGGCTTGAAGGCCATGAATATTTAACCAAATATCCTTATCCATATAATAAACATGATGATATTTAACTGCTTTTAAATCTTTCCACTTTGGATTGTCCAATAATGGTTTTAATGAGCCAATATCAGCATCCTCAACAAGTAAAATTATCTGATCTGGATCTTTCGCTTTAATTTCAGCTAAACTAATTTTAATTAATTTCTGAGCTTCTCTGTGCTCATTTGATTCTTTAAGATCAATTACATTATCTTTGCCTAAACGTTTTAACAACTTTGAAGCAAATGTATTATTTGTCACCGCATATAATTGATTATCTTTTTCTAGCATCATAAGCGTTGTGGCTGGATAGGCTTGACCTAAATTTTCAGAACGTTTTAGTAGTGCTTTAAAATTTTCAATTGCTTCTTTTGCTTTTTGTTGTTGTTTAAAAGTAATGCCTAAGATTTTTAAATTTTCAATCTGAGCGTTAATACCACCCTGTGCATTTAACAACATTGTAGGTGCCATCTTTTGTAACTGATAAACAAACTTTTTATCATAGGATTTTTCACCAATAATTAAATCTGGACTTAAATAAAAAATATCCCAAGTAGATGGATTATCACCTGGACCAACAAAAGCAACACTTTTTAAATTCATCTTTAAATAATCTGGAATAATATCACCTGCATAACCAACAGGCTTAATGCCTAATAACATTACATCATCTAATAGGTTTGGATTTAATACTACAACACGTATTGGAGCACGATCTATTGAGCTATTTTTCTTATTCGATACTGTATCAGCGTAACTTAATATGCTGATTGAAGTTAACACCACCACCATTGTAATTTTTATAAAAACAGATGAAATCTTAAACTTTGCCATTGACTCAAAACAACCCTATCAGTTACTTATGCAATATAATAATCGAAAAGTATGGTTTACGGCAAGCATTAATGTGTGCAGATGCGTTATAATTAATTATACCTAAGCCAAATTGGCATGACTTGATCGAGATACTTTGAAAATTTCCATAAACCAACATTACCTTCAACCGTACCGACAGGGGATGTAACCATCTGAGGGTAGGCAATACCAACGCCAAAAACACCAGGCGCAATAATACCTGTTTGATGGCAATACTGATCAAATGCAACACCATCAATTGTCACCTCTCGACGATTAAAACCAACTGCATAAACTGCATACTTACACTGTGGCAAATATTGCTCAACCTTCTCTTTTGTAGAAAGTAGTCGTAAGCACCGTGGTTGATACTGTGAGTTTTCAGCTGAATATTCATATAAATGCATTTTTGACCACTGTGCAACCGGTCCTTTTAAACCGGTATTATCGTACAAAATCCAACCATCCATTTCTAATGCATAGCGTAATGGTGAAAGATAAAAATTAATAACATTAAAACCATGTGATAACAAATTTTTAACCGCTAAAATTGCTGAATGAGAGCTACCAAAAACAGCTACTGGCTGATCAGTCTCTAATGCTTTAAGTTTCGATTCATTTAACACCGTCTCAAGGGATAAAACTTCAGGATCATATGGCAAAGATTTAGCATAGGCTCCTTGAGCAAAGACAATTTTTTTTGCATAAAATTTTTGCTTCACATCTGTATTGATTTGCCATTTATCTTTTTGTTGATCAATACCCTTAACATAACATTGGTTACTATCAACACAATTAACAAACCGATCGCTAATCACTTGTAATGGTTGGTAAACATCACCTAAATGACAACACTTACTTTTATCCATTAAAGTAATAGGAAACTGCTCTTTAATTCGGTCAAACTCAAAAGATTTAACAGAATTAAGATAATTTAAAAATATAGATACTTTGGTATTACTTGGTACTTCTTGCCAGCGAAGACCAATATCTCCAACATTAAAATGATCTGACAACCACAAAATAGATTCAGATTTAATCCCTTGATCAAGTAATTTTCCAACTGCTGTAATACCAGCAGGACCACCACCAATCACACACCAAGGATAAGTTTTTTCCACCATAATTTTTAACGATCCATTGTACAAATAAATTTTTATTATATTAGACTAACACTTAGATTAGTCGGTTGCGAATCATTTGTAATAATTTATCTGAGTAAGAAACAAGCTGATTAATTTCAATATATTCATCAGGCTTATGCGCCTGCTCAATACTCCCTGGGCCAAAAATGACAGGCTCTATATTTAACTGTGCTAAATTACCACCATCAGTACAATAAGCAACAGCTTTTGGATCTTTATCTGTCACATAAGATTTTAACCAATTTACACAAGATGCATCATTTGATGTTTTAAGGCCACAAGATGTAATACCTTCAATAATTTCAAGCTTTGATTGAAGCTTTAATGCATATAATCTTGTAAAAATAGTCTCTTTAATTGACTGTATCGAGGCACCTGGAATGGGCCTTACTGAAATACCAATTTTACAGTCTTCTGGCACAATATTGTATGCTAAACCACCTTCAATGGTTGCAATATTAATGCTGGTATAAGGATCAACCAAGGACTGTTTTAAAATTTCATCCGGTTGGATATTTTTAAAATTTTCTGCGATATCTTCTAACTCATTCATGATTTTATTGGCATCATTAATGGCGTTAATACCCCAAGATGGTTGTGATGAATGTGCTGCTTTTCCTTTTAAAATCACATCAAATAAACAAATACCGCTATGTTGAATAATCATTTGTTGATTCGTTGGCTCACCAATAATGCAATGTGTAGGCAAAATACGCTTGTTTTGCATCGTTTGATTAAACTTTTTAACAAATGCTTGACTACCTAGACAACCAATTTCTTCATCATAGGTAAACAATAATACCAACTCTTTTTGAATATTTACTAATTTCATTGACTTTAAAACGCTTATTACTGTCGCAATAAACCCTTTCATATCAACACTACCACGGCCAAAAAAACGATCTTCTTTCTCAATTAATTTAAAAGGATCACTATGCCAATTCTGTCCATCTGTCGGCACAACATCCATATGCCCTGATAAGAGTAAACCTTGTGTATCTCTAGGCCCAATAGATGCTAAAAGATTCGTTTTTGTTGGATCATTAACATCATAATGATATTCAATTCTAAAACCTATTGACTCTAAAAAATCTGCTAAATAAGCAACAATCGCATCAGTTGGTCGGTTTGAAACTGTAGGAAAACTAACTAATTTTTCTAGTTCATTTTTAATTTCATGATAACTCATTAATATGCCCTCAATCTAAATTAGCCAAAGGCTTTTGATACAATATCAATCAACATATAAGCCAACCACACTGAAGATAATATAGTTACAACTGCACTAGAGAAAATCACCCAAAGCATTTTTTTAGTTGGTTTTTTTGCTAGAATACCAAATCGATTAATACCTTCTGTTCCTGGAATAAAGCACAGTATGACAATTGCCAGATAGCCAATCGCAGGAATTAAAGTAACCAGTGTAAACCAGCCACTTAAATTAATATCATGAAATCGTCGAATCATACAAATGATTACTTTAAATACAAACCATAAATATAGCGCGCAAGCAATGGAGATTAAAAAATTACTCAAGCTTAAATATTGCGTATAATTATTGATGATAAATGCTAATAAAAGCACGACTTCAAATAACGCTCCCCAAAATAATATTAAACTTAAATACTCTACCCTTGCAAGCCTTCTGTCTAATTTAAAATATTTATATATACTCAAAACATAACCCTATTTTCAATGTCATAACAATTTGATTATATTTGAAACTGACTTAGTTGTCTTGAGGATTTAGCTTGACTTTATCCAACAAAAAAATTCGCATTTTGTTAATTTTACTGTTAGACTAATTTGATTCTTTCATAAACGATCTAACTATTATTAACTATGGAACAAAGAAACTCACTACGGATATTACTTGTTGCTTCAATGACTTGGTTTGTTGCTGCACTTTTTTATGGTTTGGAATTTTTTCAACGCGTCTCACCAGCAGTTATTAGCACCGATTTAAGTAATCACTTTCAAATACCGCCTGCTGAATTAGGTACGATTATGGCATTATATTTCTATGCTTATGCCGTTGCTCAACTGCCTGTTGGTAGCTTAATTGATCGCTATGGCGCAAGAATTTGCTTATCATTAGCTTGTCTTGTTTTATCATTCGGTGTCTTACTATTTGCTACAACAGAAGCTGTCTGGTTACTTGCTCTTGGACGAATCATCGTTGGTGTTGGCTCAGCTTTTGCCTTTATTGGCACATTAAAATTAGCACGCCTTTGGTTTTCAGCTAAAATGTTTCCATTTATTGTTGGCTTAACCAATACCCTTGGTGTATTAGGTGCAATATCAGGTAATGAGCCTTTGGCTTATCTAATGCAAACCTATGGTTGGCAACAATGCTTAATTGCTTCAGGTATGATTGGCATTGTATTAAGTGCGCTTATTTTTCTTATCGTGCGTAATAGACCACCTGAACATACAAGTGCGCGATTAGAGTCAGCAACAACCAGTATGGCAATGGTATTTAATATGGCTAAAGTGCCTAGTACTTGGCTTTTAGGACTTTATGCTGGCTTAATGGTTGCTTCTGTTATTTCATTTGCTGAATTATGGTCTGTACCCTTTTTAAATAAAGCTTACCCACACTTTAGTCACTATAGTTCTCAAATCAATGAATTTATTTTTATTGGTATTGCAGTTGGTGGACCTGTTAATGGTATCTTATCCGGTATTTTTAAACGTCGAAAAATTCCCATGTATATTGGGACTATAGGCACTTTTATTGCATTTTTATTAATCTTACTGCAACTACCAGATACGTTATGGTTACTTGAGTTAATTTATTTTTTATTTGGATTTTTTGTCTCAAGCATGTTGGTTTGCTTTGCCATTGCAACCGATATTCATTCTGCAAAATTAAGTGGTATTTTAATGAGTTGGATTAATATGTTAATTGTACTTATTGGCGCTTTTTTCCAACCTTTAATTGGTATATTGATTCAATATGCTGCACCAATACAGCACACAACAATTACAGATTATTCTTTAAGTGATTTTATCTATGCAATCAGTGCTTTACCGATTGCATTAGCCATCGCTATGATCTTACTTTTTTTCATTCCTGAAACTTATGCTAAACACTTAAATAAAGAACAGTTATAGATATAATCTCAAAGTGTTTTTCTCTTTTTCTGACACTTAAATCGATTAAATCTTAATCAAATAAACGTTTTTTTCATCTTGGCAGATAAGCTATTTTAATGAAATAATAAGAGTATCGAAATTAACAATAAAAGGATAAAGGCGATGACTCAACATCAGATGCAACACCATTTAAATTTAATTGCTGCTGCGCAAGTGCCTCATTTAGAAACTTGCTGGATGGAAGGCTATGCCTACAGTCAACGTTTTGCCGAACATATACACCATAATGAGCGTTATAACCCTTATCCTAAAGGCTCCAAAGCTTATAACTACTGGCAAGAAGGCTTTGATAGTGGTATGTTTGATGAAGCACCTTTATTTCCTGAACATTCTATTGATTTAGCAAACGCTAAAGTAGACCTTGACCAGCCTAATACTCACTGGTTCTATAAAGCAAGTATCATTGCAGGTGGTGCAGCTTTATGTATTGCAGCTATTTTGGAGATTGCTGCTTAACATAAATGCCATATAACTCAGATATTCATCATCGTAGATCAATTCGTTTAAAAGGCTATGATTATTCATCAAAAGGCTTTTATTTTATTACGATTTGTACCCAAAATCGCCAACATTTCTTTGGCAAGATAATTAATGAAAGACTATATCTGAATGATGCTGGGAAGATGATTAATCATATATGGCAACAAATACCTGAAATTGATAATCACATTAATTTACATGATTATATAATTATGCCTAACCATTTTCACGCAATTGTAAAAATATCCGTACGGGCAGAATCTACTGCCCATTTAGAAATTTCTGCCCACTCTAAATCCATTTCTATTCCCTCAAAACATACAACTACTTCAAACAGGGTAAATATGGAATTTGCCCCAACAAATCTCAGCAAGAATATAAAATCTTCCCCAACAGGAAAAATATCTGGATTACCTCAAATTATCCAAACATTTAAACGTTATACAACCATTGAATATATTAAAGGCGTTAAATCAAAAAATTGGCAACCATTTGATAAAAAATTATGGCAACGCAATTATTATGAACATATTATTCGCAATCAACATGCTTATTTAAACATTTCAAATTACATCAAAAATAACCCTAAAAATTGGAAAAATGATTCTAATTATAAATAATGTACGGGCAGAATCCATTTCTGCCCATTTAGAAATTTCTGCCCACTCCAAATCCATTTCTATTGCCTCAAAACCCACAACCACTCCAAACAGGGCAAATATAGAATTTGCCCCAACAAATCCCAACAATAATAAAATTTTCCCCAATCATCTTTAACTTGGTATACTAATAGCCCAATAAAAAATCAAACATCCATTAAAATTCATGAAAAAAACACAGCTCACTCTTATTACTACCAGTATTGTTTTTATTGAATGGGTAGAATATAGCCTTTATCTTTATTTAGGTGGTGCGATAAGTCATAGCTTATTGCCAAAAGACTTAGGTCATAATGCGCTAATTATTACATTTAGTATTTTTGCTATTTCTTATCTAGCGCGACCGCTTGGTGCCTTATTTTTTGGTCTATATTCAGATTATCGAGGTAGAAAACAGCCGCTGTTATTAAGTGCTTTATTCATTGGACTTGCAACGATTGGTATAGGAGTCATTCCAAACTATCAAGCTATTGGTATTCTAGCACCAATTCTTCTTTTAGGGTTTCGTCTTATTCAAAGCTTTGCGATCTCTGGAGAATTTAATAATTCAGCGATATTTTTAATGGAGCATACACCTAGGCGCCAAATTTTAGCAGGCAGCTTTATTGGCTTTGCTTCATCTTTAGGTATGTTTATTGGTGGTTTATTTGCAGCAACAGTTGGTTGGTTTAATTCTGAATTAAGCTGGCGTAGCGCCTATATTATTGTTGGCATTTTAACTTTCTTTTTTATGCTTTTACGTACAAAACTACAGGAATCACCTATATTTCTTCAGTATATTAACCAGCTTAAAGATCAAAAATCTTTACCCTTTGTAACACTATTAAAACAACATAAATTAGGCCTTTTAAAAATTGCAGCGGTTGCAAGTTTTATGAGTGTTTATATTTACACTTGTAATTTCTTTTTTATTGCATATTTACAAACGAACAATGGTTATTCGTTGTCAACCACCACATTAATTGCCGCCATAGTTCAAGGGTTCGTAACCATTCTAACACCTATAATTGCATTGACTGCTGAAAGAATTAACTTTAGATCAATCTATCGTATTGGCGTGATTATATTAGCCTTTATGGCACCGACTTTATTTATTAGTGCTAATTATCACAGTAATATTGGCATTTTGATTGGCTTTATTTTATATGTCATTGGTAATGGTATTTTGACCGCCGTTATTTTTAAACTGATGTATGATTTTTTGCCTGCTGAAATTCGTTGTACTGGCACAAGTTTTACTTGGAGTTTATCAGCTGCGATTTTAGGTAGTACTGCACCCATTCTTGCAACTTATTTTATTAATAATTTAAATCTTTTCTACTTGCCTGCCATCTATGTGATAGGATTGGCTGTATTTGCTTATTTGGCAAGTTTTGATAAATTTTCTAATTAATATGACGCTTAACAATCAAGCCTTGAATTAAATGCATGAAATAGGGTTTGCTGATCTAAATATTCTAATTCACCACCAAATGGCACACCATAAGCTAGACGGGTAATTGAAATATCTTTTTGATTTAATATATCATTAATATAATGTGCAGTTGCTTCACCTTCAACTGTTGGACTGACTGCTAAAATTAATTCATCAATGGCATATTGATCAATACGCTGAACCAAATGATCAATTTTTAGTTCTTTTGGGCCAATTCCATCTAAAGGTGATAAGCGTCCATTTAATACAAAATAACGTCCCTTAAATACACTCGCATTTTCAAGTGCAATTAAATCTAGTGGTGACTCTACCACGCACAGTTTATGCTTTTGGCGTTCATTATCACTGCATATTGGACATAAGGGCTGGTCAGCTAGTGCATAACATTGTTGGCATTGACCAATTTCTGTTAATGCATGTTGTAATTGTTTAGCAAGTTTCTCTGCACCTTGAATATTTTTTTCAAGTAAAAAAATTGCCATCCGCTGGGCAGTTTTTTGGCCAACACCTGGTAGAATTCTAAATGCATCAATTAATTCAACTAATGCTTGTGGTAATTGCTTCATAAACAAATAATAGATAAAAATAATTAAAACGGCATTTTAAAACCAGGCGGTAATCCCATACCACCTGTAATATCTGCCATTTGCTTTTGTGTTTCACCTTCAACTTTTTTCACAGCATCATTAAAAGCTGCAGCGATTAAATCTTCAATAATCTCTTTTTCTTCAGATAATAATGATTGATCTAGTTCAACTTTTTTACACTCATGCTTGCCATTAAGTGTTACTTTTGCAAGACCTGCACCTGCTTCTCCTGTAATCTCCATCTGCTGGATTTTTTCTTGCATCTTTTTCATTTCATCTTGCATCTTCTGAGCTTGCTGCATTAATTGACTTAAATTCGGCTTCGTTGAACTCATAATATTATACCTTTTTAGTTTAACTTAATTTCATATAACTTATTAATGCACTCATTGTAGCGCCTTTTAAGCAATTTGAACATCCATGTGTTTTATTATTTCTGAAGGTTTTGACATCTCTGATATAACCGAAAATCCATTTAAAATTATATTTTTTGGTAATTTTAAATTACTACCATCTTTTGCAAATAAATCACTGGATAAGTACTTTAAAGCAGAATCTGCAAACGTTGTTACAATGACATCATCTGGATAAGTCTTTAATAATTCAATTGCACCTAGAAAATTAGCACCACTTGAAAGCCCAACAGATAAACCTAAGCGATTTAAATGGTAGGCAATACTTAAAGCTTCCTCTTCATCAACTGAAACAATTTCACCTAATTGCTTGAAATCCATTAACTGTGCAATAAACTCGCCATTAAGACCCTGTACTTTATGACTACCACCTACACCTGTCGATAAAATTGGCGCATTTTTCACTTCTAATGGATGACTAGTTACTTCTAAATTCAATTCATTAAAGTATTCGCTAATACCCATTACCGTTCCGCCACTACCAGCACCAGCAACAAAGCGATTGAGTTTAAGACCAAGCTTTTCTAATGCATAGTCAATTTCAAAGGCTGTTGTTTCTTTATGTGCTTGTATATTAGATTGATTTGAAAACTGATCAGGGTAATACATCCCTTGACGTTTTGCTAAGTCTTTAGCAATGGCCATTGATTGAGCAAAACCATCTTCTTTATTGGAAACTTTAATAATCTCAGCACCCGCTAATCGCATCAGCTGATAACGCTCAGGAGATAGCCAATCTGGCATAACAATATGTACTTTATGCCCCAATGCACGACCAAGCATTGATAATGCAATACCACTATTGCCACTAGTAACTTCTACAATCGGCTGTTTTTCTTGTAACATGCCTGTTTTATAAGCATTTTCGAATAAATAATAAGCCATACGGTCTTTGATTGAGCCACTAAAGCTTAAGGCTTCATATTTTGCATAAAGCTGTTTTGATTTGCCATTAATCATCAAATCAATGACAATTAAAGGGGTATTAAAAAACAATCCTTTTAAACGCTTAAGTTCTCTAAGCATTTAGTCTTTACTCCTATATTTCTTTAAAATGATTATCTTCTTGTTGATAATGTGCATTTAAATTAAACAAATTAAATTTCGTTCTCGTATCATAAATATCTAATTTTTCATATTTTTTCAATCGATATGCCAAATAAACAGATAAGGGTAAACCAATTATTTCAATAACAACTTTAACTACCCACATCGTAATAATAAATAAAACCAAATGCTTTAAATCCAGAATCGATGAAAAAGCAATGATTGAAAAAATACTTGTATCAATGATTGCTGCAAGCATCGTTGAGATAACAAAACGAAATGCGATAAAACGTCCATTGAGCCATATTTTTAATTTTGCTAGAAATAAGGCATTAAATGGCTCTGCAATTAAATAACTGATAAATGAAGCACAGATAATTAAAATATTAAACTCAAATAATTGATCAAATGATGAATTTAATGGTGCTTGGCTTGGTGAAGGTAAATGAACAACTAATTGTCCATAGAGAATAAAAATTAAATTAAATAAAAATCCAAGCCATATCGCACGACGTGTCCTTTTATAACCGTAGACTTCAGTAATTAAATCAGAAAGTAAAAAAGTTAATGGGAAGATAAGTGTTCCTGCATCGGTTGATAAGTCAGACCCAAGACTAATTAAACGCATATCAAACCAGTTCGCTAGTAATAATACAACGACATAGCTTAAGATTAAAAAGCCCAATGCTTTTGGTTGCTTTTTACTTAGTTGATTAACAGACACTTAAACCTAATTTCCTTAATTTTAATCTTCTCAAGGATTAACAATTTTTTCAGTTGTTGATTCCTGAGAAGATTTCATTGCTTTTTCTTCTTTTTTAGGCACAACAATACCTAATTCAAATAACTGCTCTTTAGATGCGTGCGATGGTGCCTCTGTCATTAAACAGCTCGCTGTTTGTGTTTTTGGAAATGCAATTACATCTCTTATATTATCTGTCTCTGTCATTAACATGACAATACGATCCAAACCAAATGCAATGCCACCATGAGGTGGTGCGCCAAAGCGCAAAGCTTCTAGTAAAAAGCTAAATTTCTCATTCGCTTCTTCTTCTGAAATACCTAATAGTTCAAAGACAGCCTTTTGCATTTCATTTTGAAAGATACGAATTGAACCACCGCCAATTTCATAGCCATTTAATACCATATCATAAGCACGAGATAATAAGTTTAGCGGCTGGGTTTTATTTAAACTTTCAACATCTTCAACTTTTGGTGCTGTAAATGGATGGTGACATGCATATAAGCGACCATCAGCTTCTTCAAACATTGGAAAGTCAACAACCCATAGTGGTTGCCAAGTATTAGAGACTAATGATAAATCATGGCCAATCTTAATACGTAGTGCACCAAGCGCATCTGAGACAATCTTTTTCGTATCTGCACCAAAAAAAACAATATCACCATCTGCTAACTCTAAACGTTCAATCATAGTACTAAGCGCATCATCAGATAAGTTTTTGATAATTGGTGATTGCAAGCCATCACGCGCTTTTTTTACGTCATTAACTTTAATATACGCTAAGCCTTTTGCACCATAAATTTTAACAAAATCTGTATAGCCATCAATTACCTTACGTGTAAGCTTTGTCGCACCTTGGGGTACTTTTAAGGCACTAACTCTTGAATTGGGACAATTTGCAGGCACTGAAAATACTTTAAAATCAACATCTTTCACCAAATCATCAACATCAACTAACTCTAAAGGAATACGTAGATCTGGTTTATCTGAACCATAACGACTGATTGCTTCTTCGTAAGAAATACGTTTAAACGGTGTTAGAATATCAACATCAAGTACTGACTTAAATAAACCTTGAATCATCTGCTCCATTAAGGTCATAATCTGATTTTCATCTAAAAAAGAGGTTTCAATATCAATTTGAGTAAACTCAGGCTGACGATCAGCACGTAAATCCTCATCTCTGAAACACTTAACTATCTGATAATAACGGTCAAAGCCTGACACCATTAACAACTGCTTAAATAATTGAGGTGACTGTGGAAGCGCAAAAAACTCACCCTTATGTGTTCTTGATGGCACTAGATAGTCTCTTGCACCTTCAGGTGTTGCTTTTGTTAGTACTGGTGTTTCTATATCAATAAAGCCACGGCTATCTAAAAAATTTCTGATAAAACGAGCAATTTTAGCTCTTTGGATAAAGCGTTGCTGCATCTCTGGGCGTCTTAAATCAATATAACGATTTTTAAGACGTACTTCTTCAGAGACTTTTTGATGCTCATCAATTTGAAAAGGTACGACATCTGCTGTATTTAAGACTTCTAGGGCTTGACCAACAATCTCAATTTTTCCCGTATTTAGATTTGGGTTTGCTTGCCCTTCTGGACGCAATCTTACCAAACCTTTTGCTTTAATAACATATTCGTTTCTTAAATGATCTGCTCGATCAAATAACTCTTTATCTTCAGGTTCAAAAACGAGTTGAACCAAACCACTTCGATCACGAATATCCAAAAAAATAACACCACCATGATCTCTGCGGCGATGAACCCAGCCACAAATTTCTACAACTTGCTCTAAAAACTGCTCAGTGATTTCTCCACAATATTGAGTGCGCATCAAACTACTACTCCCACAAAGGCTAATGAACCTTTCATTCTTTTATATAATTTAGTTAATTTAAAACCTTAAAAGAATATAGGATTATGCATCAGTTGACAATCATTTAACGTTGCAAAATAAAAGCTTTCCGGCTAAAGTGTCAGTTTTCACCTAAATACTTGTTGGGAATCCTCTTAAGCCAATGGAACAAAACACAAAAGCAGCATTAGCATTACTGATTACTGTGATTTTATGGGCCTCAGCATTTGTTGGCATTCGCTTTGCAGTTGAATCTTATTCACCTGGTGGACTTGCACTATTACGTTATGCTGTAGCATCGATTGTAATTTTTATTCCATTTTTGAGATTAAAACAAAGACAAAAGCCACACTTTAAAGATCTAGTTTATTTTTTGATTTTAGGGTTAATGGGTTTTACGTTATATAATATTTTTCTAAACTATGGCGAACAAACCACAAGTGCAAGCGTTGCTAATTTTATTATTGCCCAAATTCCAATTTTAGTATCATTAATTGCATTTTTTGCTTTTAAAGAGCGTATTTCGAAAAAGGGTATCATTGGTTTTATTTTAAGCTTTATTGGCATTTTACTGATTTTACTAGGTGAAAGTGAGCATCATTTAGATATTGGTATTATCCTTGTGATCCTAGCAACATTTTGCGGTGGCATTTATTCCATTTTACAAAAACCGCTATTAAAACGTTATCATCCAATAGAGATAACAAGCTATGCTATTTGGGCCGGTACCTTATGCTTATTAGTTTTTACACCGCAAATGATGATTGATATAAAACATAGTCACTTTGATGCCACAGCTTCTGTTATTTATATGGGTATTTTTCCAGGTGCAATTGCCTATTCCTTATATTGCTATGGCTATAAATACTTTCCTGTTGCCAAAGCCTCAAGTTTTCTTTATCTAATGCCATTTTTTACACTTATCCTTGCTTGGGGATTATTGGGTGAATTACCGCATATGCTTGCCATTTTTGGTGGCTTAATTGCACTTTTAGGCTCGATTGTTGTCAGTCGGGCACGCTAATATTTAAAAGCATACTTTCTATTTCACAGCCGTTACACAAATCTGCTCACGACCATCAAAACAAATCACATGCTCTGGGTCTAAATGTATTGGATAAGCCTCATAATAAGCTTCGGTAACTTTAAACTGATTTGCTTCTAATACAGAAACCATGACATCTTTATTCATTAAATGTAATTCATTGGGTAGCTTATTTTGTTCTTTTACAAAGGGGCGGCAATCCTTAATATAACCTGGATATTCAATCTCTTGATCTAATCGCTTTTCATATTCAGGAATAAAACTTTCTAAAAAATCATGGTAAGGTGTGAAATTTAGTGTATATAACACACCTTGAGGCTTTAATAACGCATAAAGTTTTTTAATTGCTTGATTTAAACGCTCAGGCGCTAAAAAATGTAAAATTCTTGAGCAAAGAATATAGTCAAACTGGTCATTGATTTGATCGACATCTTCTGGAAAGATACCATGAACTAATTTTAAACGCTGTAGATCTTCTGCTGCCACTTTATGTTTAATTGCATTTAAGTGGCTTTCTTCCATATCCATTGCTGTCACTTTCGCACCATAATCAATACAAGGAATCGTTGTAATGCCAAATGCAGCGCCAATATCAAGCACATCACAAGACGCTTGTTTAATGTGGTTTAAAAACTTTTCGATATATGGCGTAATTGGAAAGGTAGAACCATGTTGATTCTTTGTTTCAATAATAGACATAACAAACCCAAATAATTTCCTAAATTTTACAAATTATATACTAATTTTTTGCAGTAACACTACTTACCATTAATCAATGGCTTATCCCAAGGCCCTTTGACTGTAATTTTAGCAACACCCTGGTTTTTCAAAATAGAAGCGCCCGCTAATTTATCTGCAACATAAGTTGCAAGACCTGCAATGGGTCCACCTATAAGGCTTGCAGCAATAGCCATCGTCCCTGAAAAGTGTGGCTGAACAATAATACTTTGGTCAATCGTCTGTTTAACAAAATTAATTTCTCCTGAAATTTGCATATCGAATGACGGTGTATCCACTAATATATCTTGTGTTGTTTTCATCACACCATTTTTAATTAAATATTTACCGTAAATACGGTTAAAATATAAACCTTCTTTACCCAAATCATTTACACCAGAGCCAAGGCGATCTAGCATTGCCTCAAGACTAAAAATACCCAATAATTTAGACAATCCTGGTTTTAATTGAGGAAACTGTCCCTTATTAATGCCAAACATTAACTTACCATTTAATGTCTCAAGCTTAGGATCTAAGCCACCTATAAATGAAACATCAAATACAACAGGGCCTTGACCACCTACTAAAATATCATCAAAGCCTAAACTATTAAAAAATGCACCCCAATTATCACTTGTTGTACTACCGTTAATTTGTGTCTTATTAGTAGCACCATCCCAGTTTGCTGTTCCTAAAAGAAAAATATGATCCCCTTTAAATAAATAATAAGGAATATCTAATATATTAGCTTGACGTTTGAGAATTAAATTTGACTTTTTAAGCAAATCAACTTTTTGATAGTTAAAGCGGTTAATTAAAAGATCAATTGATGGCATCCACCAAGGAAAGTAATCTATTACAGTTGAATTATCTGATATAAAATCAATGTCTTTAATTGTACTTAACTGAAGATCATTAATACTTAATTGCCAATAATTTTGTTTAAATGGTACTGTTAAGGTAAGATTGATATTATCTTTTGTTTTGTCTGAATTGACTGTCATAAGCCATGCTGAATTTTTAATCTTCGATGTTATTACCACCTGGTCAAACACTTGCCCAAAACCAAATAATTGATTAATCTGCATGCCAATTTTTGGTTGGAAACCTTGAATCAAATTGGTAAGCCTTTGATCTATCGTTAGTGGACTCTGTAAAAGAATCGATGCTATTTCTTTGCTTTTCACTTCATAATCTGAAATGCTAAATGGCGCTAAAAAGTTAAACTTTGATGGCTGAATATTTTGTTTATCTAATGATTGAATCAAATCAAACCAACCCGACATATCAAGCCGATTTAACTTAGTAAATAATTTAAATACTTTAGATGAAAAATTAAACTCACTGGATAATGATAACTGGTCATTTAATTTTGCATCAATATTAAAGCTTGTTAATTGATTATGGTGGTTTTTCCAGCTAAATTTGACATCTGTTGGGAAATTAGTTTTTTGTTGTTCTTTAGTTAATGGTTCGGGCAATTGAAATGATAAACCATTAAATAAAGAATTAAATTTCATCTGACCACCTGCATCTTGCCAGTTGGCTGTGAAATTAACTTCAGATTGGCCTTTTAGTTTTGAGCGTATGACTTCAGGTAAGCTCATTGAATCTGTAAGGGTTGCTTTTGAAATTACTTTAAAGTGACCCTTTGGTATTTGTGTATAATCAATACTAAATGGTGCATTTAAGCCTAACCAGCCATTAACTGATAGCTTAGTTGCATAGTCATCATTAAACTTAATTTGCCCAGAAGCATTGTAAATATTAATCATAGAAGGAAATAATTTTAAGCCAAATTGACCTTTACTTAAGCTTAGTTGACCATCAACATGCATTGGTTTTTGATTACCTAATGGCACTGACATTTTCACAGTAGACTCAATGTCACCTTGATACTGCATCCAATCAAACCAACCTTTAGCATTATCATATAATGGTGAATGAATAATATAATTTTTAGCATCTTCACTATTTGTCTTAGTATGAATATTAATAAGCATTTCTGAGACAATATGTGGTCTTATATCGCCAATGGTTAAATCAGACGGCAATAATTGCACACCTAGGGTTTCACCACTTGAGGCACTGACACGAAAACGCCCTCGATCAAAATCAAGCTTGCCATCTGCATTTGTTATTAAAGGCCAACCTTCCCAAGGTGTTAATTGTGCATCTTTTGCTTTAGCTGTTAGTTTAAAAATGCCATCGCCATCAACATATGGAAAATCACTTAAATTTCCTTTTAATCTTAAACTTGCATCAACTTCCTTTGCAGCATAAATATTTTCATATAACCACTCATGTAATTTAGGCGTCATATGTGTTTTAGGCAAAAAGCCTCTGACCTTTGCTTGAGTAATATCATAACCATAAGCGTTAGCGGTTAAATCAAGCGTTGGTAATTTATCTTTAAAACCCCATACTATTTGACCCTTAGCATCAGCTTTAAACCATTGGCCTGTTAAGATTAATGAACCAACATTTACTTCTAATTGATCACGACCTACTTGCCAAGCAATGTTTGTTTTCCCAGAAGCTTCTGGAAAATCCTTCATACCTATAATCGATTGCTTAATCTGCAATGATTTTGCCGTAATATCTAATTTCCCACTTGTGTTCGTTATATGGACATCACCATCAATACCTAAAAGATTAAGTTTTAATTGATGATTTAAATAACTGATATTAGAAAAATCTGCATCTAATATAAATGGCGTATCTAAATCAAATAGATTACTTCGCTTTATTTCAAGTTGATTAATACGACCTGATAGCTCACCTGACTCGACAAAGGGCCGCATAGTAGATAATATCATTTTTTCTGGAATGATATTGCGAATATCACTTAATACGCCCAACTGACCATAGTAAAGACGCATTTGCCACGGAAATTTTTTATTTAATTGATATTGAATCTCAAGCTGTTTTAACAGTCTTTTATGATGATTAATAATTAGTTCATGCGGTACAATTTGAAATTTAAACTGGCCATTAGAGTCATATTGCCCACCAATATCCATAATAAGACGATTCAACATCAGCTTAGATTTACGCTTAATATTTTCAATCAATAGGTCATTACCTTGGAGCTTAATGGCTAAATGAGACTTACTATTTGGCTGAAAATTAATATAACCACTAGCACTTAGATTTTTACCACGAACATTAAACATATCTAAACCTAAAAAGCTAATCGCCTTTTGTAAATCTAGAGTGGCAATATCAAAATAACCTTCTAAATAAGCTTGATTATTACTATGGCCAATTTCAAAATCAAAATCAAAATGACTATTTTTTAATGCTGTATCAACTTGACCTTTAAAATAATAACCTCCAGAGCCTCTATGACGTATAGAGATATTACCCATTAGTGCAATTTGTTTATTATCTTTACCAAATAAATTTAGTTTTAATGCCTTAACAATAACTTCAGGCTGTACACCATCAATATAACTTAATATTTGAGTTAAAGTTGCTTGTGTAGTTTTCTGTACTGCTTGCCAATCTTCAGTCGCTTCTTTTGATGTAAAGTCATAATGATTTGTTTTACTTTTTTTATTGAAATAAATATTAATCGCTAATTTATCAATTTGAACACTCTCTGGGGCAATATGCCATGATAGTATTGATTTTAAAAGACTTATTTTAACACTTAAGCCTTTTAATTGACTTGAGAAATCAGCAGATTTTTGACTGATTTGTATGGTTTTAAATGTTAAAACAGGATTAATTCCTTGCCAACTGACATCAGTTAAATCAAGTTGAATCTTTGAATTGAGTTTATCAGATAAATAAGCTGAAAGCTCATCATCATAATGCGTCATTCGCCAAGTAAATAAACTACCTAAAATAACGATAAATAAAGATAAAGTAACCAAAATGCCTAAAAAAACAAATGTAACTCGCCCGATTGCTTTTTTCAATGAATTTGCCTATTTACCAATTAAAAGTTTCTTAGCCTCTATAATAAAACTATATCATATTGTGCCTGAGGGTAACTGGTTTCTGCCTGTAATTTAATTGGTTTGCCAACTCGAAGCTCTAATTCACCTAACCCCATAGATTCATCATTCATCAAAAGTTCAATGACACCAGGGGATGCAACGATTAAAAAGCCATCAGCTGCATAAGCTCGAGCTTCACGTTGAATTTCACGAAAAATTTCATAACTGACTGTCTGTACCGTTTTAATACTACCACGACTTTCACATACAGGGCAGGGCTCACATAGATACTGCGCTAATGATTCTTGCGTTCTTTTTCTTGTCATCTCAACTAAGCCTAATTCACTTAATTGGGTAAATTTAGTTTTTGCATAATCACGTGCCAAAGCCGATTCTAATGCTTCAATAACTTTTTCTCTATGCTCTTGATCTGTCATATCAATAAAATCGATGATGATGATACCACCGAGATTACGTAGACGTAATTGACGACCTATCGCTTTTGCAGCCTCTAAATTAGTTTTAAAAATGGTCTCTTCAAGATTGATCATACCAACATAACCACCTGTATTAACATCAATTGTGGTCATAGCTTCAGTTTGATCAATAATTAAATAACCACCTGATTTTAAAGAAACTCTTCTATCTAATGCTCGTGATAACTCTTCTTCAATCCCATACATATCAAAAATAGGGTCTTCACCTGCATAGTAACTTAAACGCTCTCTAACACCCGGAACAAATTTATCTGCAAAATGACAAAGCCTACTAAATGTATCTAAATTATCCACCCGAACTTTATCAACATTGTCATTGACATAATCTCTTAATGTACGAATATCTAATGGCAAATCTTCATACACCAAGCCTGGTGTTGTCACCGTTTGCGCCATAGCTAAAATATCTTGCCAAAGTCGCTGTAAGAAACTAATATCTCGATTTAAATCATTTGCAACTTCACCATCTGCTGCGGTTCTTACAATAAACCCGCGAGGCTCTTCTAAATCAAGCGCTTCTTTCATTACATCTTGCAAACGTTCACGTTCAGCCTCATCTTCAATTCTTAATGAAATGCCAATATGATCTAAATCAGGCATATAAACCAAAAACCTTGAAGCTAAGGATAGGTGTGATGTAAGGCGTGCCCCTTTAGTACCTAATGGGTCTTTCATTACCTGTACAAGGACTTCTTGACCATCTCTAAGCCAATTTCTAACATCAGCCTCACTACTGTTAAGATCAATAATATCACTTTCATCTGAACAAAATGGCATAACATCTGAAACATGTAAAAAACCAGAACGCTCTAACCCTATATCAACAAAGGCTGCCTGCATACCTGGTAAAACTCGTGTAATTTTGCCTTTATAAATATTACCAACTAAGCCTCTTTGATTTTCTCTTTCAATATGTACTTCCTGAAAAACACCATTTTCGATAATTGCCACACGCGTTTCATAAGGCGCTACATTCATTAATATTTCTGCACGTATTTGCAGGTCCATACTTACTACTCCGATTCATTCAAAACGCTAATGCCAAATTTACTTAATAGCTGTGCTGTCTCAAACAATGGCAACCCCATAATAGCAGAGTGACTACCACAAATTGACTCAACAAAAATACTACCTAAGCCTTGAATACCATAAGCACCTGCTTTATCACAAGGCTCTCCACTATTCCAATAAGCTTTTATCTCAGTTTCATCAATCACTCTAAATTTGACTTGACTAATGCAATTAAGCTTTTCACTATGATTACCTTGGGCAATACAAACTGTTGTATAAACTTCATGTTCGTTACCTGACAACAGTTTCAGCATTCGTTTAGCGTCGTTATAATTATTTGGTTTTCCTAAAATTTTTCCATTTAATGTTACCATTGTATCAGCAACTAGAATGGTATCTTTTAATTTTACTTCTTGTTGTGCTTTTATCTTTTTCATCTCTACAACCCGGTTAATGTATTCATTGGGCTGTTCATTGTTTAACACAGATTCATCAACATCTACACTAAACTGTTGAAAATCAATATTTAATTGCTTTAAAAGCTGATATCGCCTGGGTGACTGTGACGCTAGATATAACATAAACCCAAATGACCCTTATAATCCTTAGTAAATCTTTAATCTAAGCATTATATCCCTTATTTGAATAGATAATAAAGGGTTAAAATGCAAATAATACTTGCAAATTCATTTTATTTCGGTTAAAAAGATGCCAGCGAATAAACTAACTAGATAACAACCAAAATATTTCGCTAATAGCAATAATAAAAATATAAAAACAATAACAAGCAAACTTGAAGAAAACCATGAAGAACAAACATACTTTTTTTGGCGTACTGTTTTTGTTATTAACCTTAACAGCCGCAGGCCAAATTACCAATACCGTTTACCTACCAGCTTTAACAAGCATGGCTTATGACCTTAATGTTAACCCTGGTCGCATGCAAGCAGTTATATCGTGCTTTCTATTTCCTTATGGATTATTACAGTTTGTTTATGGACCTTATTCAGATTACTATGGTAGACGACCTCTAATCCTTATCGGTACAGTTATTTTTGCCATTGGCTCTATTATTGCTTACTTTGCTACTAATTTCGATATATTACTACTAGCAAGCTTACTACAAGGCAGTGGCATTGCCGTAGGTGGTGTTATGGCACGAACTGTTATGCGAGATTTATACTCAGGCAAAGCCTTACAATCTGCTAATAGTTATATGGCAATTGCATTGGTGTTTGCACCATTAATTGCACCTATATTAGGCGGATTTTTAACTGATCTTTTCTCATGGCGTGCAATCTTTTTATTTCTCTTTCTCTATGCAATTGTACTTTTTTTCATTCAATTTTGTTTATTTAGAGAAACTAATACTCACTTAAGAGAAAAACAACCACTGATTCAGCGTTATAAAACGATTTTATCGAGTACCAACTTCCTTGTTAACTTAATTTTACTTGTTATTGCTTTAGGCGGTATTGCCATCTTTGAAGTTAGTTCTGGTGCTATATTTACTTCGCTATTAGATCTATCACCTACAGAAGCTTCACTTGTATTTATTATTCCCTTACCTGCTTATATGTTTGGCTCATATCTTGCTAATATTTTAAGCAATAAGATGAGCATTCCTAAGCTATTAATGCTTGGCAGTTACATCCTTGTTATCAGTAGTTTATTAATGATTGTATGGTATCATTTCTTTGGATTAAGTTTATCTGCTGTGATTATTCCTGGCACAGTTTATTTCTTAGGCTGTGGTATCGTCTTTCCAAGCGCAACGACACAAGCACTTGAAGAATTTCCAAAATTAGCAGGGACTGCAGGCGCACTATTAGGTGGTATTCAAAATGTTGGTGCGGGCATCTTAACTGCAATTGCAGCACTGATTCCATTAAAGAATCAATTACCATTAGCCATTATTCTTTCAACTCTGGCAATTTTTGCCGTATTGATATTATTTTCAACAAAGAAATCACTTTCATTAAATGAAGCTACCAAGTAAAAGCCTAACCTTTTGATAACCAAATTCGACAAATACCATACAAACTAATCAAAAGCCAAGCAACTTCTATAATAAATGCAGATAAATTAAATGCAAAATACAACGAAAATATAATCATTAACGAACCAATAAAATTAAAAATACTATAAGGCATTTTTCTAGGATTAATCTTGCCTGTTTGAATACCAAAAAAACAACCTAAACACAATACAACACCAATATTACCAACTACATTATATACCCATGAACTAATCATAAATCACCATTTATATTAAAAAACAATTAACTTAGCGTAACCAACTTTTATCACTATTTATTCAATGCTATGGTTAAGTATTAAGCCAATTATTGCTTAATGCTTAAGGATATCCAATGATACAAATTAATCCACGAATTAGCCAGGTAAAAGAATCAGCAACCCTTGCAATTAATCAAAAAATTCAAACTATGCGATCTCAAGGTCAAAGTATATGTCATTTAGGTTTTGGTCAAGCACCATTTAATATTCCTAAACTCATTCAAGAAAGTTTAAAAGCACATGCGCATCAGAAAAATTACTTACCAGGTAGCGGTCTACCCGAGCTTTGCCAAGCAGTTGCCAACTACTATCACAGTGAATTTGGCTATCAATACACAAAAGAGCATATTTTAATCGGTCCTGGCAGTAAAGAGTTATTATTTCAGTTATTTTTTATGCTTGAAGGACCGGTATTAATACCGCAATCAAGCTGGGTAAGCTATCGACCACAGATGGCATTATTAAATAAATCGTATCATATCATTGATACGTATGAAGAAGATAATTACTGTTTAAAACCAGAAGAGCTTGAAGCAGCTTGTCTTAAATTAGCACAAAAAGACAGTTCAAAACAAAAAATACTGATTATCAATACACCAAATAACCCAACAGGTGCAATTTATCCTAAAGATATATTAATTCAATTAGCTAAAATCTGCAGTAAGTATAACATCATCGTTATATCTGATGAAATCTACGCCAATATTGACTTTAGTAGCAAAAACCATACTTCCATTGCTCATTTTTACCCTCAAAGAACCATTGTCACAGGCGGCTTATCAAAATTATTTTCAGCCGGCGGTTATCGCCTAGGTGTATGCCTTATACCAGAAGCTATGCAGCAACTCTATCAAGCATTAAAGGTTATGATTAGTGAAACTTATAGTTGTGTTTCAAGCCCTATTCAATATGCAGCACTAACAGCTTACAGTCAGTATAAAAAAATTAAACCTTATTTAGATGATTGCACTAGAGTACATAAAATTGCCTCATTATACCTCTATAAACGCTTTATCAATATGGGATTAAGCCTACCTAAACCACAAGGTGCATTTTATCTATTTCCTAATTTTAAAGCCTATCAAGCATCATTTGATCAATTGAATATTAAAAGCAATACTCAATTAGCTAATATGATTTTAGAGCAAACACAGGTAGCGCTTTTACCTGGTGAAGACTTTTATCGCAATGTGAATGAATATACCTTTAGGGCTGCATCAACAGATTATAATGGTCAAAAAGCTTTAGAAGCCTATCAACAAGGTGACACAAATGATGCAATCATTAATCATCATATGAAGAGTTTAGTTGAAGGCTGTAATCGTTTAGAGAGATGGTTAGATAACTTATAACTTAGGCCCATAAGCTTCAAGCATTTGACCAATTTCTGTTTGCGTAAAACGTTTAAAATTATGAATAAATTTTTCAATTAATTGCAGATACGTTTTATCGTATGCACCTTTATCAGCCCATGTATTTCTAGGATTTAAAATACTTGGATCAACATTGGCTAACTCACTTGGCACTTCAAAGCCAAAATAGCTATCAACATACCACTTAGCATCCTCTGTAATACCATTTAATACCGCATTGATAATTGCTCGTGTCTCTTTAATTGAAATACGATGGCCATTGTTAAAATCACCACCGGTCCAACCAGTATTAACAAGATATGCTTTTGTACCATGCTGCTGCATTTTATGACCTAAAATCTCTGCATATTGTGTTGGGTGCAATAATAAAAATGGCTGACCAAAACAAGCTGAAAATACAGCTGTAGGTTCTTTAACCCCTAATTCAGTACCTGCTACTTTTGCTGTATAGCCTGATAAAAACTGATACATTGCTTGCTCTTTGGTTAGCTTAGCCACTGGCGGTAAAACACCATAAGCATCACAAGTTAGAAAAATAATCGTATCCGGATGCCCTGCTTTTGAAACAGGTTTAACAATATTATCAATATGGTAAATTGGGTAAGAAACTCGCGTATTTTCAGTCTTTTCACTTGAATCAAAATCAATTTTTCCATCTGCATCAACAACTACATTTTCCAATAATGCATCACGACGAATTGCTTGATAAATTTCAGGTTCATCATTTTTTGATAGACGAATGGTTTTTGCATAACAACCACCTTCTAAATTAAAGATACCATCATTATCCCAACCATGCTCATCATCACCAATTAAAGCACGCTCTGGATCGGTTGAAAGTGTTGTCTTACCAGTACCTGATAGACCAAAAAATAAAGCTGAGTCACCATTTTTAGCAACATTTGCTGAGCAATGAAATGAGCCAATACCATCTAATGGTAAAAAGTAATTCATAATCGAAAAAATACCTTTTTTAATTTCACCACCATACCAGGTTCCACCAATAATCGTCATACGCTCATCTAAATTAAAACCAACAAATACTTCAGAGCGCAAGCCCCACTGTTGATAATCATCACAGGTGATTTTACAAGCATTTAATATAGTCCAATCAGGCTGAAAGTTCTCAAGCTCACTGTCAGTTGGGCGAATAAACATATTCTTAAAAAAATGTGCCATCCAAGCAATTTCAGTGACTAAGCGTACTGATAAGCGTGTTTGAGGGTTTGCACCACAAAATCCATCGATTACATATAATTTTTTTGCATTTAGCTGTTTTTGAGCAAGTGATTTAACATGATTCCATGTATCTATAGACATTTTTTGATTATCTGAGCCATCTTCATCCCACCAAACAGTTTGAAGTGCTTTCTCTGTTGCAACAATATATTTATCTTTTGGTGAACGGCCAGTAAAACGCCCTGTATCTACTGTCACAGCACCTAATTCAGTTACGATACCTTTAGCATACCCTTCTGCTTTTTCTGATGTTTCATCTTCAAAAAGCTGTTGATACGATGGGTTATACACAATCTCTTTTGGTTCATGAACTCCTACATCAGATAAATTCACTGCTAATTCAGTTGACTCAGTCATTACTAACACACTCCTTTTAAGTCGCTAATCATAAAAAAATTTAATGCCCGATATCATAACTGATAAAAAGGCGAAAGGTAACTAAAAACGCTTGAATTCTCTTTTGAGTTAACTACTTAACAAGCATAATCAAAAGGTGCATATAACTTAACTTTTGATATTTCAGATAATTTTTCCAAATAAATTAAAATAGGTTCTGGTAATTTAATCACATCTACAGCTAATGTGAGCAGGCGCAACAGAGGGAAAAACTCAATATCATCATATGAAAGTAAAAAGTTACTCACACCATTACTAGCATCAACTATACGTTGCTCAAAAAATGGCATCACTTGACTTAGTAGATTTTCAGTATCGGCGATATATAAATCTGAATGCTTCAATGCATAATCAAAGTCAATTGCCATTTTTTCTTCTTTAGGGACTTTAAAATAGCTAATTGCAGAATCTGTTGGAAACACCCCTTTATTTTGAGGATGGTGATAGAGTCTCGGGTAAGTTAAATATCGAATATAATAATGTAATTTATCCATTAATTGATCAAAATTTTTATTTGCCTTTTTAGACTGAATAATAGATTTACCATCTAACGCATCTAAATAGCTACATATATCAATACTTTCAGGCATAAAGCTTAAATCTTCTTTTTGTAGAATTGGTGCTAATTTTTTACCAATCATATTCATTGGTGTTTGTACATCATCATAAACTAAATCAATAATTTTCAAATTAATATTATTAATTGCAGCTGCTAGTCGTGGCCTTACACAATAAGGACAATGTTCATATTGAAATAATTTCATTTAAGACCTCTAATTTCTTCAATACAAATGACCAATAACATTAAATTTAAGCCTAAAATCATGATTATCCATAAATATAATGTCTGATTATTTAAATTTATTGTTTTTTTGCTTACTTTTAATATATAATAAATTTAATGCTAAAAACTGGCAAGTATTCTAAATACCGTAAATTCAAATTTTAGGTTGAGGTTGCAACAATGAATAAACTTCAGAAGACTTCATTTCTCACGTTTTGTCTTAGTCTATTTTTAATTCCAACTAGTCTTTTTGCTTGTAATGCCAGTGTGAAATTTCATGCACAAAATAATTGTCCCTGGCCTGTTGATTTCAAGACCCATTATGATGGTAACAAATACTCTAGTCAAAGCTTTACCCTACAACCAGGAGAAAGCTATAATATTGGTGAAAAATGGGAAACAACAATTAATGTTTCAGACTCATATGGCGATAGAGCAACTGTTTGGTTGCATTCAAAATATACTGCACGTTGGCCTTGGGAGAATCAATGCACCTATTATTACTCACCAAGAAACGTTGTAGGTTATTATCTCTCTGGACATGATTGGCACGGCTCCGCGCCAACAGTGACTTTTACAGCTTGTCAAAGTGGTGCTATTGCTAAAATTAAAACCATCGGCTTAGGTAATACTAGCATCTCAAAAAATGGCCTACTACAAAAAGACAGTCAAACCATTAATCTAACCAGTGATAAAGATACTTATAAAATTCACTTCACTTCTACAGGCAGTTACTGCACTTTTAAACTTGGCGAAGGTATTTATTGTGATCAAAATGATGTTGGCGCAATTTTTACAACGGGTAATCTAATCTTTGCTTGTCAACAAGTAAACCCACAACAAGGCCGATGTGGCTGGGCTAATAAAAAAGACTCAGTATCATCAAGTGGTTACATTAACATTCATTCATAACAACGATTATATTGCATAGGAGCAATTTCTAAAATGATAAAAACTATAACAATGACAAAAACAGTTATACTATGTTTGATGCTTTGGCTACTATATCCATTTGCCTATGCATGTAATGCCAGTGTTAATATTAACCTTAAAAATAACTGCCCTTGGCCAGTTGATTTTACTTATCAAAAGTCAGGTTCAAGCCAAGCTGACCACTATACACTACAACCTGGTGGTAGCCACTCAGTTGGTAAAAAAACGGAGATTACTTTTACCGTTACTGATACCTATGGTGATAAAGCAACGGTATGGCTACACTCGCATTATCACTTTCATTGGGGCTTTGGTAATCAATGTAACTACTATTATTCTCCAAGAGATTTAGGTTCTATTGGTTATCCAATATCTGAACACGAATGGAGTGGTTCAACGCCAACGCTTGATTTAACTGCATGCCAAAATGGTGCTCAAGCCCAAATTAAAACAATTGGACTAGGTAAAGTGAGTATTTCTAAAAATGGCTTATATCAAACAAATGATCAAACGATTAATATTACAAGTGGCAGTGATACTTATAAAATTAATTTTACTGGTACTGGCACATACTGTACATTCAAATTAGGTCAAGGAATTTATTGTAGTCATGATAATGTTGGTTCAATCTTTACAACAGGTAAACTGATATTTGCATGCCAACAAGTTACATCTGGTGAAGGAAAATGTGGTTGGGCTGGCAATACTCAATCAAGCTCCAATAATTATGGCGCTGTTAACGTATCAGGCATTAGTTAGATAAATAAATAATTTTTTCTTTAATATTCTTTAACACAAAGATTGAAGCTTAAGATAATCTTAGTGATAATAGGTCAGTTATTAAAAACTTTAAGAAGAATAATTAAAATTAAGCAACAATCTATGCAAATTTTAAGAAAAGCTAGCCTTAGAACATTCACTAAGCCAACTGCTGTTACCATCGGTTCCTTTGATGGTATTCATAAAGGCCACCAATTTGTACTTCAAAACTTAAATAAGATAGCTCAAAGTAATAACTTAACACCTATTGTCATCTGTTTTGAACCACAGCCAAAAGAATTTTTTTTAAAAGATAAAGCACCAAAACGTTTAACAGCACTACGAGATCGAATCCAGTTGATTAAGCGCTCAGGCATTGACACCATCTTGGTCCTTAGATTCAATGAACAATTAAAAAACTTAACTGCTAAAGCATTTATTGAAACTATTTTAGTTCAAGGTGTTAATGTCAAACACATTTTAATTGGTGATGACTTTCGTTTTGGTAAAAATCAACAAGGGGATATTCAATTACTTGAATCTATAGCAGATGCTTATAACTATACGGTTGATAAGCTTGAAAGTTTTCTTTATCAAGATAAGCGAATTAGTAGCTCCATTATTCGTCAACTCATTAAAGACGGCAATTTCACTGACGCAAAGCATTATTTAGGCTACAGTTATCGAATTACGGGAAAAATTATACATGGTGACAAAAACGGCAGGAAACTTGGATTTGCAACAATCAATATTCCACTAAAACAAGCAATGGCAGTTGCTGGCGTTTATGTTGTAAAAGTGAGTATAGATGATAAGTCATACTTTGGTGTTGCCAATGTAGGCATTCGACCCACGGTAAAAGGGCTTAAACGTTTACTTGAAGTACATATATTTAATTTTAATCGATCAGTTTATCATAAAGTTGCACAAATAGAGTTTTTACATTGGCTTAGAAATGAAGTAAAATTTGCCAGTTTAGATGATTTAAAAACACAAATAGCACTTGATACTCAACAAGCACAGTCATGGTTAAATGATCATCAATACCAATTAATAGAAGAACATCAGAGAGTTAAAGAGGCAACTAAATGACCGACTATAAAGATACGCTTAATTTGCCTAACACATCATTTGCGATGCGTGGCAATCTTGCTCAAAGTGAACCAAAGCGTTTGAAACAGTGGCAAAATGATAATCTTTATCAAAAAATTGCTAACCATACAAAGGGTCGCAAACAATTCATCTTACACGATGGCCCACCCTATGCTAATGGCGATATTCACGTTGGACATGCAGTCAATAAAATTCTCAAAGACTTTATTTTAAAAGCCAAACGTTTAGATGGTTTTGATACGCCTTATATACCTGGCTGGGATTGCCATGGCCTACCGATTGAAGTTCAAATTGAGAAAAAGATTGGTAAACCTGGTGTTAAAGTTGATGCTAATAAATTTAGAGCAGAGTGCCGAAAATATGCTAAAGCCCAAGTAGAGCGTCAGAAAAAAGATTTTATTCGCCTTGGAATCTTAGGTGATTGGGAAAACCCTTATTTAACTATGGATTATACCTATGAAGCGGATATTGTTAAAAACTTAGCTAAAATTGTTAAAAATGGTCATTTAACCAAAGGATTTAAGCCTGTTCACTGGTGCTTTGATTGTAGAAGTTCATTATCTGAAGCTGAAATTGAGTATAAAGATAAAGAATCTCCTTCTATCGATGTTAAATTTAATGTTACCAATGCTCAACAATGGTCAGATGCATTAGCACTAGAATCCTTGCCTGAGCATACATCTGTCATTATTTGGACGACAACACCTTGGACATTACCTGCAAACCAGGCAATTACCTTTGGTCGCGATATTGATTATGTTTTAATTGAACTAGCTAATACCAATGAAGCAATTATTGTTGCTAAGCCTTTATATACAGAAGTTTTAGATCGTTGTGGTATTGACCAATATCATATTAAAGCTCAATTTAAAGGAAGTATATTTGAAGGCTTATCCGTTAAACATCCTTTCTATGATAAAACCGTACCACTACTTGAAGCAGAACATGTGACAACCGATTCCGGAACAGGCCTTGTACACAATGCATCAGCCCACGGTGCTGAAGACTTTGTAATTGGAGAAAAAAATAACTTAAAACTTGAAAATCCAGTTGGCGCTAATGGCTGCTATATTCAAGGTACTGAATTATTTGAAGGTCAATTTATCTTTAAAGCCAATAATCATATTATCGATGTCTTAGCCGAAAAAGGCAACTTACTACATGCTGATGCCACTGTTCATAGTTACCCGCATTGTTGGCGACATAAGTCACCTGTCATCTTTAGAGCAACACCGCAATGGTTTATCAGTATGGATAAAAAAGATCTACGTACTCAAACATTAGAAGCGGTTAAAGATATTAAGTGGCTGCCTACATCCGGTGAAAAACGTTTTAGAAGTATGATTGAATCTCGTCCAGACTGGTGTATTTCTAGACAACGTACGTGGAATACGCCAATTGCTTTATTCGTCCATAAAGATACGGGGGAACTACACCCAAATACCAATGACATCTTTGATCAAGTAATTAAGAAAATTGAGCAAGGTGGTATTGAGGCTTGGTTTAACAGTGATGATGCTGAGTTTATTGGCAGTGATACGGATACTTATGTACGCTCAAGCGATACACTTGATGTTTGGTTTGATTCAGGTAGCTCAAATTACTGTGTTGTTGAAAAAAGACCAGAATTAAGCTTTCCAGCTGATTTATATTTAGAAGGTTCTGACCAACATCGAGGCTGGTTTCAAACATCCATGTTAACCTCAATAGCAAGAGAGGGTATAGCACCTTACAAGCAAGTTATTACGCATGGCTTTACCGTAGATAAAGATGGTAGAAAGATGTCTAAATCACTTGGTAATGTCATAGCACCTCAAGAAATTGTCCAAGAATTAGGTGCTGATATTTTAAGGCTTTGGACGGCATCTGTTGATTATCAAACTGAGATGACCATTTCAAAAGAGATATTAAAGCGCACTTCAGATACTTATCGTCGTATTCGCAATACAGCGCGCTTTTTATTAGCCAACCTTCATGGGTTTAATCCTCAAGAAGATCAAGTTGATTTTAATGATATGGTTGAACTAGATAAATGGGCTGTAGCAAGAACCTCACAATTACAAAAAGAAATTATTCAAGCTTATGAAAACTACCAATTCCATCATATTACTCAATTAATTCATCATTTCTGTTCTATTGAGATGGGTAGTTTTTATTTAGATATTATTAAAGATCGACAATATACTACCAAAGAAAATAGCTTAGCTCGACGCTCTGCACAAACTGCAATGTATCATATCATTCAAGCACTGGTGCGTTGGATTAGTCCAATCTTAAGTTTTACTGCTGATGAAATTTGGCAAGCCATACCAGGAGAAAAACTAGAGTCAGTCTTTTTAAGTCAATGGTATGAAAATTTATCTGACTTTGATGATAACACCGCAATTGATTTAAATTTCTGGCAAGAGATTATGCCACTTCGTGATAAGGTAAATGTATTAATTGAAAAGAAGCGCAATCAACAATTAATCGGTTCATCACTTGAAGCACAAGTTACCCTTTATGCCAATGGCACACTATATGAGAAATTATTAACCTTAAAAGATGAACTTCGATTTGCATTAATTACATCAAGCGCCATTGTTAAGCCGCTTTCAGAATCACCTCAGACACTTGATGTATCTGAAATTGATGGTTTAAAAATTGAAGTTACTGCTATAAACTACCCTAAATGCCAGCGCTGCTGGCACAGAAGAGAAGATGTTGGTAGTAACCCAGAATTTCCAGATATCTGTAGCCGCTGTGTAACGAATATTGTATCTGAAACTGGAGAAGTTCGTCATTATGCCTAATCAAAATAAAGGGCAATTACGTTGGTTATGGGTTTCAGCTTTAATGCTTGTAATGGACTTTACAACCAAGCTCTATGCTTTACAGCATCTCACCTACAATGAACCTGTAAAAGTCTTGCCATTTCTAAATATTACATTAGCTTTTAATCGTGGCGCTGCATTTAGTTTTTTAGCTTATGAGGATGGTTGGCAGCTGTGGTTTTTTTCAAGTATTGCAATCATTGTCGCTATCGTTATTTTATATTGGTTAACACAAGTCCCTAGAAATCGTAACCTACAAGCGATCTCACTCTGTTTGATTTTATCGGGTGCAATTGGTAACGTTTTTGATCGAATTAATTATGGCTATGTGATTGATTTTATCGATCTGCATTATAAAAGTTATCACTGGCCAACATTCAATATTGCCGACTCTGCTATTTGTATTGGGGCCTTTTTCTTTGTTATATCTTCAATTTTTTGCCGCAAAAAAGAAAAAAATAAAACCAACTAAAAAAATTTAAAAATATATTACTTTATGGTGTTTTCAATCATACTTTCTCATGATAGTATCGTAAATCTGCCTTTCATTAAACATGATGAAACTCATCTGAAAGGTTAAGAAAAGTACAGTATTGATTTAAAACGGTCCAAGGGAGAAATCTTTATGTTTAAACGGAGTGTCGTCTCTGTCTCTACAGCAATCACAACTGCAATTATCGGGCAAACATCATTTGCTCAGACTCAAGAGAATCAAAGCACACAAATGGTTGAAGTATCTGCAGCTGATCTTCAAGCATTAAAAGCACAAATTACAGCTCTAACTAAAAAAGTTGACAAGCTAGAAGCAAATCAACAGCACCAAGCTAGTGAAGTAGTCATAACAGAGCAAGGCTTATCAACTCAGTCAAATCACGGTAAACCCCATGTTCATACTGTTACACATACTTCAACAGACAAATCGACAAATGAAGAAGACTCTACTCGACCTCAGCCTTTATTTAGAGGTGAGCATGTCTATATTGAAAGTGATGCAGAGTATGACGATACACTACTTGAACAATTGTCCTCTTCTCAAATGCCACTAGGCACCTTAAAATTACAAGAGCGCTTCCATCAACCTTCACTAGTTCTAGGTGGCTCGATTGAAGCTGATGTTCAAGGCTGGTGGGGAGATCAAACAAGTGCCCAGAATGCAAGTGGAAAAACAGTTACTTATGGTAATGGTGCTAGTGCCTCAATTACGACAGCTAATCTCGATTTATTAGCGAATGTTAATGAATGGGTACAAGGCTATATTACCTTAGCTGGTACTGAAAATGGTGTTGGCATTGATAATGCCTTTATTAATTTTGGTAATTTAAGCCAATTCCCATTTTTTGCCTCTGTCGGTAAAAACCGCCCACCGTTAGGTTCTTTTGGCGGCGGCGGTGTCTGGGCAAGTAGTATTGGCACCATGCTATTTAGACCAACCAAATTAACTAATGTGACTGTAGGTTATAATCATGACGGTTTAACAACCTATTTAGCTGGCTGGAGAAATAATTCTAGCCATAATAGCGATGATGCTACATCAACAATGAACGAATATAACTTTGTTTATAGTGCTTTCTATACAGCCAATATCACCAAAAAGCTTGCTTATAGTGTTAATGGTGGCTATATGAACAATATTATTGGTTCGGGTGCTGGCGCTGATGGTATTAAGAGTCTTGATGGCGGACAAAGCACTGACAGAAATCCAGTTCTAAACTTTGAAGGCTCATTAACTTATGATGACTATGGTTTATATGCTGGTATTGCAAGTACCTTATTTAAGCGTGACTACTCTGATCATGAAAGAGCTGGCACTTGGTATGTTCAAGGTGTTTACTCGCCTGATCTTTACGGCATACCAACAACGTTTGCCTTAAGTTATAATGGAGCTTATCATACGCAAAACTTTACAGGCATTGTCAATGGCGATGCCATTAACGAAATTGAAATCACCGGGCCTAAACAAGAAGTCATTGCCTATGTCCAATCAGAAGTATTAACCAATGTTTATCTAACGCTTGAATACGCTTGGTTACAAACTTATAATAATGGCAAAGGTAATACCATTACAGGTGATGCAACGATTTATTTCTAAATAAATCTTACATCACTTAGTCCTACTATTTTTATATCTTCCTATACTTATATACCCATTATTGATTTTAATGATTGATTAATTACAGTCTTATCCCTACGCATCAAGCAATATTTACTGATATAATTATTGCTATACGAATAACACATATTATTAAAACCATTCGGAATCATATTATATGAGGCAAATAAGTATTAAACGATTGTATATTCTTTTCTATCTATCCATTAGCTGGTTATTATTTAGTAATACAAGCTATGCCAATATCCAAAAACCAATTAGTGTTAATATCGCTAAGGCAACTATGATCACCGTACCAGAAGAGATTAATGCCGTTGGTCATATTCAAGCAATCCAACAAGTAAATTTAAGCTTTGGTAATGATGGCAAGCTTACTGAAAAGTATTTTAATAATGGTGATCGCGTATTAAAAGGTGAAGTCATTGCTAAGTTAGATACCACTCAAGATGAAGCAGATTTACAATCATTACAAGCAAAATTAAATATTGCTCAACAAACCTATCAACGAATGCAAATTTTAGCAAAGTCAGGTGCCGTATCAAAAGAAACACTTGATCAAAAAAAAGCCATCCTAGTTGAAGCACAAACAGAACTTGATAAACAAAAAAATGAACTACAAGATGATATTCTAGTTGCACCATTTTCCGGTGTTTTAAGTAGCTTCCAATATGATGTTGGTGCCTATATCACATCGGGTACAACGCTTGTACAATTAACACAACAAGCACCTGTTAAAGTTGACTTTTCAATTCCGGCAGATCTAAAACCTAAAATTGCACTTGGTGATCAAGTATTAGTTAGCTCTTCAATCTATCCTAAAAAAAGATTTCATGGTGTTGTAAGCTACCTATCGCCTACCATTAATAGTGCAACTGGCACTATCGCACTAGAGGCAAATATTGCGAATAAAAATTATCTATTAACCCCTGGCATGTTTGTCGATGTCTCTCAATTAATCAATTCAGATAGAAAAATATTAACCGTACCAGATACAGCCGTTCAAGCTGATCAAAATGGCCAATTTGTATTTGTTGTTAATAAAAATAATACGGTTAAAAAAGTCTATATTAAACAAGGCATAGTGAGAAATGGCTGGTCACAGATTTTAAGTGGTATTCAAAGTGGTACAAATGTTGTTAGCATCGGTGCATTTAAGTTAATAGATGGCGATCATATTACCGTCTCTAAAATATCACCACCACCTACAAGCAAACATTCACTACTGCCTCATATTGAGCATAATGCTACTGATGCTACAATAATACCCAATCAAAAACATGATGCTAATGAAGAGCAACCAACGAATAATACGCCAAGTACCCAACAACCAAATCAAAAGAATTAACGCTTATGAAGCTTTCTGAAATTTGTATTGAACGTCCTGTATTTGCTGCTGTATTAAGCTTATTAATTATTGTGTTAGGCTTAGTTGGTTTTAGCTATCTTGAAACCCGTTATTTTCCAAAAATAGAAGAAAACACAGCTTCTGTATCAATTAGTTACTCTGGTGCAAGTCCCTCACTAATGCAAACTAGCATTACCATCCCTGTTGAAAATGCGATCTATTCTGTTGATGGTTTAAAATCAATGACATCAACAAGTGCCTATGGAAGCACAACAATTAATCTCACCTTTTATCCAAACACCAATATGACAAAGGCTGTTGGTGATGTTAGAGATGCTATTGCAAGCATCACTGCACAACAACTACCACCGGATGCAGATACGCCTACAATTAGCACCGATGGTGTTGAACGCCCTGTATTAAATATTGGATTTATCGACAACCAATTAACACCAGCACAAATCAATGATTATGTTTCACAATATATTGTGCCACAGTTTCTTGAAATTCCAGGTATGGGTGCAGCATGGACTTATGGCGCAAGTAGTTATGCAATGCGTATCTGGCTTAATCCAGAAAAAATGGCAGCTTTAGGCATTACTGTCTCTGATGTACAAAATGTGCTTAATAGCAATAATATTTCCTTCTCAGGTGGTAGTATCCAAGGCAAAAGCCGAAATTTCTCAATTGTTTCAGATACTGATTTAAAAACACCTGAACAATTCAAAAGAATGATTATAAAAACAACTAACAATCAAATCGTTCGCCTAGGTGATATTGCAGATGTGCAACTTGGTAGTCGTAGCTTAATTGACTCACCCATGCGTATTAATGGTAAAAATGCAATTGACCTTGAATTAAGACCTACAGATCAAGCCAACCCAATTAACGTTGCTGATTTATCTAAAAATGTAATGAAAAAAGTACAGTCTAAATTGCCTAAAGATATGACGATGTTTATTACCTATGATCAGTCAACTTTTCTACTACATTCTATTGATGACAGTTATAAAACATTAATCGAAGCCATTCTACTTGTGATGCTGGTTGTTTTTGTATTTTTGGGCTCAATACGCGCATCTTTTATTCCCATTGTCACCATACCTATCTGTGTTATTGGTGCATTTGGTATTATGTTATTATTTGGTTTTTCGATTAATGTGATTACCCTTTTAGCAATTATTTTAGCTATCGGCCTTGTGGTTGATGATGCTATTGTTATGCTTGAGAATATTCACCGTCATATTGAGATGGGCAAACCACCTAAAATTGCTGCCATTGAAGGTAGTAAAGAAATTGGCTTTTCAATTATTGCAATGACATTAACATTAGCTGCTGTTTATGCACCAATTGGTTTTTCTAGTGGCTTTACTGCTGCTGTTTTTAGAGAGTTTGCTTTTACACTAGCTGGTGCTGTTGTCATTTCAGGCTTTGTTGCATTAACTGCCTCACCTATGATGTGTTCTTTAATCCTACGCTCAAAGCAGAAAGAGTCAAAAATTGAACGCTTACTTGAACGAATATTTGAACGTGTAAACCAAAGCTATCAACGCTTACTCAGCCAAGCATTAAAAATACGTTACTGGATTGTTGGCATATTAGTTGGACTTGCTTTTATCGGTTATGCACTCTATAACATCACACCACAGTCTTTTATTCCTAAAGAAGATATTGGTTACTTTACTGCTTCAATTACATCACCCCCAGGTGCTACTGTCCCTTATACCAATTATTATATGGAGCAATTAGAAAAACATGTTTATCAAAAAAATAAGGATATATTAAGTAATGCAGCATTTATATTCTCTGGTAGCGCTGATAACTTTGTTACGATGAAACCTTGGGGCATTAGAGATCAATCAACTTTTGATGTAATCAAAGAACTAACACCATTGGTAGATAGTATCCCTGGTATTAAAACAAATTTTTCAATTCCAGACCCTGTAAGCTTTGGCTCTGATACCGATAGCTCAGATATTATTGTCTATATTATGAGTTTAGGTAATTATAATTCTTTACTTAAATCTTCAGATAAAATTACCCACGCATTTAAACAATTACCAGCGCTTATAAATGTTGATAATAGCCTTAAATTTAATAATTATGTTTATCAGATTTCATTTAAGCGCAATCAAGCAGCTATGGTTGGAGTTAACCCTCAAGATATTGCCGATACATTTAGTTTACTGATGAGCGGTAAGCACATTACCAACGTTTTAACACCGACAACAACCTACCCTGTTATTGTACAAATGAATTTAAAAGATTTAAGAACATTTGGCAGTCTAAATAAAATCTATGTCCCAAGTAAAACTAATCAAATGATACCGCTTGCTAATCTCGTTAATTTTGACACAAGCATCCGTCAAAGCAGTTTACTACGCTATAACCGCATGAATGCTGCTAAAATATCTGCAAATCTTGCACCAGGTTACAGCTTATCTGAAGCTCAAAGTGAAATTGCTAAAGTATTAGCCCAAGACTTAAAACCCAATGAACGTTCTACCTATGGTGGTAGGCTACAAGCTTATTTAGACTCAGCTGGCACAATGGTTGGGTTATTTGCGTTAGCTATTGTATTTATTTACCTGGTTTTAGCAGCACAATTTGAAAGTTTTGTTGACCCATTTATTATTCTTCTAACCGTACCTTTATCAATTGTTGGTGCATTAATTACCATCTTATTAATTGGTGGCAGCTTAAATCTATATACCAATATTGGCTTAATAACACTTGTTGGTTTAATTAGTAAACATGGTATCTTAATTACACAGTTTTCAAATGAGTGTTTAAATAAAGGCCTTAGCTTAAAAGAGGCGGTTATTAAAGGTGCTGTGATTCGACTAAGACCCATTCTTATGACAACCTTTGCTATGGTTTTAGGCTCAATTCCTTTAGCACTTGCTTCAGGCCCAGGCTCAATTAGCAATTCACAAATTGGTGCGATTATCGTTGGTGGCTTATTATTCGGTACATTATTTTCATTATTTATTGTGCCAGTTGCTTATCTTTTATTATCTCCATTAGATCACAAAAAACGTCGTTTAATGAGATTAAAATAGACTAATTTATGATTGGCAATTAAGTGATGGATCTTGTTTAAGCAATCCTTGATAAACATTCACAACTAAATTATGCAAATGATCATTTTCGCCATTTGTTGCACTATTAATTGTTGCAGCAATAATAACTTGATTACACGGAATATAAATATACATTGACCTAAAACCTAATGTTTCACCTTCATAGAACCAGATACGCCCTAAACCTTCACGATAAGACTGAATAACGCCTAATCCAAATCCACCAGGATCACCTTTTGTTACTTCTTTTATTTTTTTACCTGTTTTTGTAGAGACAAGTGATGTTAGTGCTGTACGTTGTTGCGTATTTAAAAATGACCGATCAATAAATAATGCTCTTACCCAATGAACAATATCCACTGCATTAGAAACAACTGCACCTGCAGCGCCAGCCCATGATAAATTATTATTATAGATATCCACACCAACTAGTTCAGGGTTATCATATTGGTTATAACCGTAACCATGTACAAGTGCTTGCTCTTTGGCAATTTTTAAATCAGGCAATGGATAGTAGGTATACTTAAGATTTAGTGGTTTTATAATATCTTTTAATATTAGTGCTTGCAGAGATTGACCTGTCTTATCTTCTACTGCTAATCCAGTAAGTAAATAACCCGTATTTGAATAATAGTAACCGCCTTTTAGTGGTGGGTTAAACTGTGCTTTAGGATAAACTATATTAATCAACTCTTTTGCTTTCCAGTGATAGGCAAGATCTTTGGTATCTGTATAATTAAATGTCGGTGAATCTGAATAATTAGGTAAGCCACTAGACATATTTAAAAGTTTTTCTACACTAATTGAACCCCATTTTTGATACTCTGGGAAAAATTCACCAACTGTACTAGTTAAAGTAATACCATCATCTTTTGATTTTAATACAATAGCTGCTAGATAAGATTTGGTAATACTACCAATTTGAAATAAAGAATTTTCATCAACTTTTTGACTATTTGGTTGATGAGATTCATTACCAATATAAACACTTTCAATGGGTTTATTCTTAATACCTACAGCTAGTCCAACACCACTGAAGTATTCAGCATCTTTATACTGATTATAATACTGTTGTATATTTTCATTTAGGATATGCTGTGTTGATTTTGTATTGACTACATCATTAGCATAGCTTACCCCTATCATAGATAATACACCAATAGATAAGATAAGTTTTAGATTAATCATTATCATTCCTTGATTAAATTAGCTTAATATATATTCTAAAGCAATATCAATAAGTGGCAACTAAGTTTTAAATTAAGCCCAGCATTGCATAAAATAGTCATAACATTTTAATATAGTTGATACCCGATCTTTCGTACCAAGTTTATCCTTTAAATAAGTAAAATAATCATCTACTGTTCTAACCGATAAGCCTAACCCTTTTGCAATCGATTTTGATGATAAATCATCGGCTTGGGCTAAATATTTAGCAAAGTGATATTGTTTTAGTGATAATTCTGGCTGTTGCATCTGAATTACTTTCAATGCCTTTTCATCTAGTTTTGCCATTTGATAATCAAAATCAGCACGTAAAAACGAAAATTTCTCCCAAAGTGCAGACATCTGAGCAATAATAGAAGCAATATTATCTAAGTTTTCAAGCGATTTTTTTCTATCTTTTAATGTCTGTTGTATCATATAGCCTTTATCATATGTTAGTGCTAAGCAAATATAAGTATTACGACTAATGCATTTTGATATAGTAATGCCATTACCGCCTTGACCATAGACTTTATGATCGATAAGTCCCTGCCCCCAGACTCTATCTTCTGGTTTTCGAAGCAAAAATTTATCTACTTCACTCATAACACCTGGAATCAAATCATAGCTTTCAGGATACAAAGATGGGTGTTTATAATAATTTTCATCAGAGAATAAATCATAATAGAGATTAATATGGCGAATCGGTATTGGGATAATCGCAATTTTCTGATCAGATGTCAAACAAAAATGCATCATATCGCATTGAAAATAATCAATTATACCCTTAATTTTCCTAGATAAATTCCAAGGTATATTACTTTCATCGTATGCAATCATAGACTATTCGCTCCAAATTTAAGTCAATAAGAAATAATTTATTATTAGAATAATGTCTGATTATTCTACATAAGTCATTGGTGAAATGCAATCTTAATTACAATTTATGTAACTATATATTAGTTTTTAGCTTAGCTTCCAATCACATAATGGTATATTTTTAAGCTGATTTTGATGATAGGCCAACACAAGCTCATTAAAATTCCCATCTAACTGCATTAATTTTTGTTTTTGCCAATCACTGAGGTTACATTTATTTTCTAAGCGTAATTGAATTATATCTATAAAATATTGATTATCAAATGAATCCACTTTTAGCTTTGCTAGTCCCGCCCTTGCCATTGGTAAAATTATTTCATTTGCCTTGTTATAAACATCATCAAACCAATAGAGATTGGCATGGATACCTTTCTGTGCTATTAGATAAAAATTACATAATATTTTTTCAAATGGTAACAATAGCCGATAGTTTGAATAACTTGAGACTATCTCATGGACTAAACCAATGTAAAATGCGGTATTAGCGACCGTATCAATCACAGAAGGGGCTGCTGATAATACTCTATTTTCTATTCCTAAATGAAGCTTGTTGTCATTATTTGTATCAATTACTGGCCTATTCCAACGCCAAACTGTACCATTATGATACTTCAAATGCCAAAATGGATCTTCTGATTCTAAATTAAGATCACATAAAAGTGGTAAATGCTGAATATTTTCTCGATATAACTCAAGAAATGAGCCTTCTAAATAGCCATCACCTAAAAATACCCTTGGACAATGACCACGCCTAATTAAAAAGTTAAGATGCTCAAAAATAGCAATTCGACTTTCATGCCATAATTCATGTGATAAGAAATATAAGGAGTTAGATGATATCGCAATTAAAATAGCTGATGCAATTAAAGATGCATTATAGTAATCTACATAATTTTTAAAAGGAACTCTTAAGTGTATATGCTGTGCGCTAGCTGCACCCATAAAATCAAGCCCATTTGATTGAAATAGCACACTTTCTTTACCCTGTATGCTCATCAGTCTATTAACATTGTAGCGATTCAAATTAATATTGTTTACAAGGTTTCTATAGCGATAGGCCTTTGTAAGATTTTTATCCGCTAAATGTTTATGTATAAATGTTGGCAAAGAACCAATACCACATAAGATACAATTATACTTTTGTACCGCTTCACTATAGGTTTGCCAATAAGTAAAAAGATACTCATCTAATAAAAAATAATCACTATTTGCTTCAACAACAGAAGATACTTCCTCTGGTACTAATAAGCACTTATCTAGCTTTTTATCAATTGCTTGTATAATTTCTAAATTTGCAAAATATGGGTTCATTTCTTGATCTAATAGACGATATTCTAGCTCAAGCCCAACATCGATTTTATCTTCATTAAAATTATGTGATTCAAAGTAATTTTTAATAAATCAGTTTCTTTGATTACTTGCTGCATATATTGCTTTTCGTTATCTTTCAACCCTTCATACCTTAGTTATTAATTACATTTAAGTTCATATTTTTAACTTTTATTACTAACTTTTCAGATACAATTGTATAAAGTAATGTATAAAGATCTGTATTTTTATCTTTTAGATGCTCTATATCTGATATTTTTAAGCAAATACATTTTACTTCCTCTATTGCCTTTACAGTTGCAATTGCTTGTGAACCTGTAAGCCATTGCATTTCACCAACAAACTGATATTTGCCAATACTTGCCACAATTCGCTTATCTTTGACGACATCACATGTGCCATTGATAACTAAGTATATTTCATTACTTCTGTCATCATCTGAGATTAAAATATCACCATTTTTAAATGTTTTATAATGCCAGTATTGTGATAGCTTATATAACTGATTAGGAGAAAATAGATGAAATACATGTTGATGTAATGCTAGTAATTCTTTATTTAACTTAACTGGTCGATTTTCAAGATACATAACACTAATTAAAGTTATATTAATAATTAATATTAAAAAATTACCTGCGGCAACAAGATATAAGTCTAATGATAAACCTGCAATAATAGAACATACACTACTAACAACAAAGATAACTCTTAAAGTTAAAGCATTTTTAAATAAAAAAGAAACCATAGCAAAAATATAAGCTAAAGTAAGAAAAATAGTAAATGTCAGATTAATAACTTCTATATTTTGCATCTTCGTTTCATTTTTTTAATAGCACATACATTTCTATTCAACGTTTTCTTTAATTTTAGAATAAATTTCACAATATTGATTTTCATTAACTATAATCAAAGTAATTTAGTTATATAAAATATTAATTTATCTAAGCTTATGATAAACAAAAAAATGACTACTATTAAGCAGACAAGAGAATTGATATGAAGCTTATATTTATTGGATCAGGATCAGCATTTATTACTGGCGAAGATAATTATAACTCGAATATGCTACTAATAGATGAAAGAACTAAAGCTAAATTATTAATAGATTGCGGCAGTGACGCCAGACACTCATTATATAAAGCTGGCTATTGTTATAACGATATTACTCATGTCTATATTAGTCATTTACACGCTGATCACTCAGGAGGTTTAGAATGGCTTGCATTAAATAATAAATTTGATCCAAAATGCGATAAAGTTAATCTATTTGCCAATGAAACTATTATCAAAGAAATGTGGCAGCACTCTCTAAAAGCAGGACTCAGCACACTGCAAAATGAACACTGCACATTAGAAACGTTCTTTAATGTATTCCCTATTGAAAGTAATGGTACTTTTACCTGGAACAAAATTGTTTTTCAAACTGTACAAACTGTACATGTTGTCTCAGGATATAATCTAATGCCAAGCTTTGGTTTAATTTTCACTATTAATAATAAAAAAATATTTATAACTACTGACACTCAATTTGCACCAGCTCAATTAATTGACCTATATAACGACGCTGATATTATCTTCCAAGATTGCGAAACTAGTACAATTAAGTCCGGTGTTCATGCTCATTTTGATGAATTAACCACTTTAGATCACAGTATCAAATCCAAAATGTGGCTTTATCATTATAATAATGGCAAGTTGCCAGATGCAGTTAAAAATGGTTTTAAAGGCTTTGTCGAAAGAGGACAAATATTTGGATTTTAATTGTCTACTATAGCCAAAAATTTTCAAAGTACTCTCGGCATTTTAAAATTGTAGAAATTCGATCTTTTGTATTTAACTTATCTTTTAAAAACAAAAAATAATCATTAACAGTTCTTGATGATATCCCTAATGCACTTGCAATTGAGAGAGATGAAAATTCATCAGCTTGCGCTAAATACTTTGCAAAATGATATTGTTTTAATGTTAAGTTAGGATGATTTAACTCAATTATTTTTAAGGCATTTGCATCTAGCTGTGCCATCTGATACTGGTTTGGATTATAAGCAAATTGTTCTAATAAATCTGGAAATTTTCTAATCTCATTATATATTTCTTTCAAGCATAATAGTGATTTTTGTTTATTATGTAAAACCTTATTAATCATATAGCTATTATCATAGCCTATAAATAACTTAACATAAGCATGTTCACTTAAAGGATGAATCACCGATATTGCATTACCACCACCTTTGTACATCTCAGATATAGCACAAGTTAATCTATCCGATTTTTGACATAATAACAGACGATCATATTCACTTAAAGTATGTGGTAACATATGATAACTATCAAGAAAAAAATTCGGATGTATATAAAGCTTTTCATCACAATACATTTCTCCATAAGAATCGAAATGTTGAATTGGAATGGGAATTAAAGAGACCTTTTCTTTTGAAATATAGTCAAATGTTATGAAATCACATTCTAAATAACTTAAAACACCTTTAAGCCTATAGGATAATATCCAAGGCATAAACCGATCATCAAACTTAATCATACTAACCCCACAATAGATTTATAATTTTGATTTGTTATAGTTAATAAATATTGCTGTTTGATTATTTTATTTATTCTAAATAACATCGAATACCGTGAAATTACGGTAAAAATACAAGGTTACTTGTTTTAGTAGAAATAAACTTAACTTAATATAGCGATACTTTTTTCAGTCATAGATAAAAGAGAATTTAAATCAAATTGTTTAACACTTGGAGATACTTTAATTCCTAAATAAGTGTTAGGTATTAATTGTTGATAGACTTTAGAGATTTCAATCTCATTTAATAAGCTATCTTTAGTGTCATCTTCATTATTTAGCTTTGGCGGCATATGACTATCCTTAAATGCGCCATAAGCACTTGATAAATTACTAGTGCAGCCAGAGAAAAAATAACCACTTAAACAATTAGATTGAGATGCGAATTTAATATGTTTTATTGCTTGCTCTATACTATGGCCTTCAATAACAGAGCGCCCCCAATTCAACATTAAACCAAAACCACCAACTTCTGTAATTGCATCAATCTCATCTTCTAATGACAAAAAGCCTTTCTCTGGCACTCTATCATTCATTTTTGCATCACAGTGCTCAATATTTAATTGGGCTAATTGCCAATCCCATTTTCTAATTTCCTCTAAAGAGTCAATTAAAGCTCGTTTTGAGCCTTTCATATGATTATGGTTTGTTGGTGCTGTTTGAAAATGAATAGCTTTTACTACCTGGCGTTGAAATAAATTATTTAATTCAGTAACTTTATGATTGATTTGATGCATTACATCAATTGCTTTTTGACGAGAAGACTCAACACTTGAAGCAAGCCCAAATGATTGATCTTCTTTTAATGACTGCATTGTAACTGGCAGTGCTGTTATAATAATCTGCCAATGATCAGGAATATTCATCTTGAGAAATTTATTTGAATAAACTGATTTATCAAATAAAAATGGATGCTCAATACCAGTAATTTTTTGATACTGACTAAGCCTTTTAAAATATTGAGACTCGAATGATTCATTAAATTGATCTAATGCCGGTGTCATTGCATAGCTTGAAAAGTAAAACGTTTTCATTACATCTACTTAACCAATCATTTATTTATTATTAATTACTAGACTAACCTTAAACCACTATTCGGAGAATTAGGATCATCATCCCCATCCTGGTTAACAGGATCTGGATTTAAGTCTTCTTCATTATCACCCTCATTAACGACCATACCATAGCCATAATCACGACCATAGAGGCCTTGACCTGTTTCCTTTGCGTATAATGCTGATATTGCCTCTAGCGGTACAAACACTTGCATTGATTCACCATCAAAAGAAGAATGAAATGAAACATACTCATCATCACAATTATAATCAACAATTGCCTCAGGTGCTAAGTTCAATAAAATCTTACCATCATCTTCAACATAATCCCAAGGTACTTCTACACCATCAAATTCTGTATCGACTAACAAATAAGGTGTAAACCCATGATCTAAAAGCCAATCATAAGTTGCATCAATTAGATAGGAACGTAACATTGCCATGATTAAAGCTAACCTCCTTTCATCATTTCAATTGATGTAATAAATGATTCGCGATCAAATATACGCTTGGCATAGTTTTTAATTGATTGTGCTTTTTCAGGTAACTGAATACCTAACTCAGGCAATCGATACAAAATTGATGCTAATGTACAATCAACAATACTGAATTCATCACTCATAAAATATTGATAACGCTTAAAAACAGGCAGCATTTCTAAAACGGCTTTCATCAAAGCAAGTTTTGACTGGTATATCGTTTTATCATCATTAGCATGTAGCGCCTGTGATAAATAAGGAATCCAGTCTCGATCAATACGTTTATTCAATAGCCTAGCCTGAGCACGTTCTATTGGAAATACGCTTAACAATGGCGGATGTGGAAAACGCTCTTCAAGGTATTCAAAAATAATTTCAGACTCATAAACAATGACATCACGATCCACTAATGTTGGTACCTGAGCATATGGGTTTAATTCCAATAATTCATCAGGCTTTTTATCTAAGTCAATCAACTTAACATCAGCGACGACCCCTTTTTCTGCTAAAACCATCATCACTCGGTGACTAAATGGACAGTTTTTACTTGCATATAACGTCATCGTTGAACGTTTATTTTGGGTTGTCATAAACTTAAAGCTCTCCCTTTGCACCTTAAACAAGATTATCATATCAAAAAAATATGAAAAAAGCTCCTAAGCTAATATGCTTAAGGAGCTTTAATGATTATATAATAAAATATATTCCGCAATTTCCAAAAAAATTAACGTTTAGAGAATTGTGGACGTCTACGTGCTTTACGCAATCCAACTTTTTTACGCTCAACACAACGTGCATCACGAGTTAAAAAGCCAGCTTTACGCAATGTAGGACGTAATGCCTCATCATAATCAAGTAATGCTCGAGCAATACCCAAACGAATTGCGCCAGCTTGACCACTGATTCCACCACCGTGAACATTTACTTTAATATCAACTTGATCTGTCATCTCAACTAACTCTAAAGGTTGAAGAACCACCATAGAGGCTGTTTGACGAGCTAGGTATTGATCTAGTGGTAAGTTATTAACCACGATATTACCCGAACCTTTTTTCAAGAAAACACGAGCAACTGAACTTTTACGGCGACCAGTCCCATAATTATAAACTGTATTAGACATAATAAATCATCACCTCTTAATTAATCGTTAATTCTGTTGGCTGCTGTGCCGTATGCGGATGCTCAGAACCAGCATAGACTTTCAACTTTTTAATCATTTGACGACCTAATGAGTTTTTAGGAAGCATACCTTTAACAGCTGACCTAACAACACGATCTGGATGCGTTTCAATTAATTTATCAAATGTAATTGATTTTAAACCACCAATATAACCTGTATGGCGATGGTATACTTTATCTTTACGCTTATTACCAGTTACATGAACTTTTTCAGCATTAATCACAACCACATAATCACCAATATCTACATGTGGTGTGTACTCAGGTTTATGTTTACCACGTAAATGTTTTGCAATTTCAGTGGCCATACGACCTAATGTTTTACCTGAAGCATCAACAACAAACCAGTTGCGATTTACTTGATCAGGTTTTGCACTAAACGTTTTCATCTATTAGTTACCTTACATTTGTGTTTAACTACTCAGTTTAAAATGCTCAACTTTTTGAACGCAACGATTTTAGCAGATTTAGCCAGGTAAATAAAGCTTATTAAAATCTTTTTAACAATTTTTATCAAATAAAAAAATAATCTAATTTAACTTAAGCTGTGCACTATGCGCTAAACAGTCCTCTATTGCTAAGCGTCGAAAATAATTTCCAGTTAATGAAAGCTCTTTGCCATGAAGTAGTTGTTGTAATTTATCCAATCGCTTTTTATGAGTAACTGTTAAGATTGGCACCTTGTTTTCCTTAAAAAAGGAATTGATTAAAGCTTGTTTATTCACCTTTAATAGCTGACAGATAAAATCCAAATAAGCATCTTTATTATTAAATGCATTTGCTTTGAAATGAAATACAAAGCCACGATAATCTGCATGTTCAACTACATCACGTGAAATCATAGAATAAAATGATGCATTATCTTTAGCAATTAAACCCGCTAGTACTTTAAAATGCACTAAATCTTTACGCTGAAAAATAACCCCAACACTATCAATTGTTGATAGCTTAACTTCACCTAATAAACTACTTATATCTGGCATAACTACTGATAACAGCTTACTTGCAGTTAGTACATCTGTTGCAATGGTTATATGCTTACTTTTAAATACCCCTTGATTGGTTATCACTTGCCAATGATCAGCTGATTTTTCAATCATTTTAACCGTATGATTTAATTTAATAGCAAAGTCTTTTTTTTCAACTAAGGTATCAAACAAACTTGAAATCCCTTGAAAGAGCGTAAATGAGCGTGGGTATGCATCATTACGCTTTTTTTTATTAAATAAAAATTCTGCTGGAAATTTAGCAGCATCTTGAGATAAAACGGCGTTAAAACAATCTTTTAGTACACGTTTATAATTGCCTTCGCCAAATAGTTTGCCATAATAGGATTCAACACTTTGATCAGTTTTATCCTGAAACGGCAATTTTATAACGCCATAGATAAAACTAATTGGGTTTATATAGCGAAAAAGAGTGTGAATCTGTCCTTTATCATAAATCCGAAATGGTAATTTTGTACGTTTAAGTAACTGCTCTTTTAGATTAAGTGATTCGATTAAGTCTATAACATGCGCATAAGAGTTATATAATGTATGTGCGCCCATCTCAAGCCAAAAGTCTTTTTTTTGATCTAAATAGACGCTATGGCATAAGCCTCCTGGCTTATTGTCTTTTTCTAAAACAAGTACCTGATATTTCTCTTGAGCTTTAAAATAGGCATAGCCTAAACCACTAATACCCCCACCAATAACAATGTCATCATAAATCATATGCTACTCTTTAACCAAACTACCTAGATAATCTAATACGGTCGTTGCATAACCACCTGCTGGTAGCATAAAAGTAAGTTTTAGAGTTTGACTATTAAGGTCATAATGTGCTGTTAATTTTTTAGGCATTAAAATTAGACTTCGAAAATCAAGTTCTAATTTAAATGGTTTTAGTTTTGGTGGCTCTAACCATTCAGAGCTAATTAATGCAAAAGCTTTTTCTAATACTTCTTTTGCATCATCTGTGAAAAACAGTTTACCCTTTTGACCCCATAATGGCCCCACCGGATAAGCTTGATGACTTTTAATCCTCATTTGTGCTTTGATTAAGTCTTCATTATTTGCTATCTGATAGACGCTATTTGACTGATCAAACTGCATGATATCACCTAGCAATACTTCATTTAATGGACAATATTTTCGCCGATAGTCCAAATAATGATTAAATAAATAACTGCGATAAACAGATAATAGCCATTTCTTTCTTTTTAGTGGTGGATTTACCTCTCCTTTAAACCAACGTTCTAATAGTTTAATATTTGAGTTGTCATATCCAAAACGTTGTTGAGCATAATAGTTAGGCACACCATCTGTTTTTACTGTATGAATGGCTTGTGTTAACTTTACATAATCAAGCGTTGCATTTCGAATGGTTATATTAAACCAATTACCATCATGCAGCTTGCGACGCAATTTTTTTTGGTGCTGTGCTGTTTTCAGTATGCTTATACCTTGGTGATTAAATTGTTGCCAACAAGGTTGCCGCTGGCCTGGCAAGTATAAAGAAAACCATTGCTCTGTAATTGCATATTTATCTTTCATACCTGAAAAACCAACATCTTTTGCTGGAATATTAACAAATTTGGCTAATACCTTGGCTACTTCTTCTGTATGTAAATTATTTTTTTGAATATAAACCCAGTGATGTTCGCCAGAGCCGGTAAACTCGACATTAAGTAACTCAGTTACTAAAAAGTCATCAACTAAAGATTTAAATTCACCAAGCGGGGTGATTTCAGGCATGCTCTTTACTTTCTACATAGTCTTTTGGTGGTTGTGTTGACTTTTCTTTTACGGATTCTTCTTGAGCTTTGGACGGTTTCTCATGCGTAATGCGTCCCTTTTCGCCTTCAGTTAGCTGATAGCCCCTACCGCGATACTCTAGTTCTTTCGTTACTGCATAATGATGCTCTTGCAACTCTAGCATTGCATCACTGATATTATGAATCAAGTCATCTGTTTTATGCATATGCCCTTTTAGTTTGCCATGATATTCTCGTAGCTCTTTTCGAGCATTCGATGCATCAGCTTGAAGCCTTGCCATTTTCCCTGTACTTCGTGCAATAAAAAAACCTATCACAGTGCCAATGATAAGACCTGCTACAAGGCCAATAATTATCATTACTGCTATTAACATCGCCTTTCCTTTATCTGTTTTGATTGTATGTCTATGTTTAAATCAACTTTCAATACATACATTATTTATCGTATTTACTATCAATAATTAAATTATACGCTGATTTAAGGTATTTGGTAAACTATTGGTCAAATTTATTCTTTAAATAAATAGGCTCCCTAAAGCTTACTGGTTTTGAATCAAGCACACCGCATAGACTGCAATACCTTCTTTGCGACCCACAAACCCTAAACGCTCAGTGGTAGTTGCTTTAACATTAATTTGATTGCGTTTGATATGCATTAACTCTGCCAAATAAAGACAAATTGCTTCAATATGGCTAGATAGTTTTGGCTTTTGAGCAACCACTGTAATATCAATATTATTAATTTTATAGTTATCTTTTATAAGTAATTGCATAATCTCTGTAAGAAAATAGCTACTTGATTTATTTTTATTTTTAACATCTGTATCAGGAAAGTGATAGCCAATATCACGTAAAGCTAAAGCGCCTAAAAGTGCATCACATAGTGCATGAATAATCACATCACCATCTGAATGTGCTTCTACACCTGATACTTGATCAATTTCAATACCGCCTAAAATCAGTGGTTTTGGTACTTGACTAAATTTATGTACATCATAGCCATGACCAATTCTAATCATTTATTTTCCTTAACTACATCAAAACCTGCTTTAACCCAACCTTTATATCCCTGATTCATTGAGCGTACATGCTGATAGCCCATTTTATTTAGATTTTCAGCTGCTAAAGCAGAGCGATTACCACCACCACAATATAAAATAATATCGGCATCTTTATTAGGGATTGTTTGAATAATTTTAACTTCTAACATACCTCGTGATAAATGCATAGCACCTTGAATAAACCCTTGGCTGTACTCTTCTAAATCACGCACATCAATTAATACAACATTATTTTGGCCTTGATCAATTAAGTCTTTAACATCCTCTAATTCACAAGTATCTATTCGACTTAATACATCATTAACTAAGGCTATAAATTCATCACTATGCTTCATCATTTACCCTTATATCTTTTAATTATCATAACAATATCTAAGTTATTTTATCGCAAAACACTGTACAGCTCTAATCTTTCCAAGTTAAAATTAATAATATTTTTTAAGATAAAAATTTAGGATATATAAACAATGACTGATAAAGCACATCAACATCATAAATTAATTATACTTGGCTCAGGACCTGCAGGCTACACTGCTGCTGTTTACAGCGCAAGAGCTAATTTAAACCCTGTAATTATTACCGGCATGCAACCAGGCGGTCAATTAACAACGACAACCGATGTCGATAATTGGCCAGGTGATGTTGAAGGACTACAAGGTCCAGATTTAATGAATCGCATGCAACAGCATGCTGAGCGCTTTGAAACTGAAGTGATTTATGATCACATTGATAAGGCAGAATTAAATCAACGCCCCTTTATACTCCATGGCGCTGAAACAACCTATAGCTGTGATGCATTAATTATTGCAACAGGCGCTTCTGCTAAATATTTAGGTCTTGATTCTGAAGAAAAGTTTATGGGTAAAGGTGTTTCGGCATGCGCTACCTGCGATGGCTTTTTTTACAAAAATAAAAAAGTAGCTGTGATTGGCGGTGGTAATACGGCAGTTGAAGAAGCACTTTATTTATCTAATATTGCTAGCGAAGTTGTTTTAGTTCATCGCAGAGATCAATTACGCTCAGAAAAAATTCTAATCGATCAATTTATGAAAAAAACTGAACATGGCAACATTACACCTGAATGGTTTTATGTTCTCGATGAAGTACTAGGAGATAATTTAGGTGTTACCAGCATGCGAGTTAAAAATGTTAAAACCAATGACACCAAAGAAATTAAAGTAGATGGTGTCTTTATTGCCATCGGCCATAAACCAAATACTGATTTATTTATTGATCAATTAACCATGAATAATGGTTACATTCATGTTCAGTCAGGTTTAAATGGTAATGCGACTCAAACTTCTATAGAAGGTGTCTTTGCAGCAGGTGATGTTATGGATCACATTTACCGCCAAGCAGTTACATCTGCTGGTAGCGGTTGTATGGCAGCGCTAGATGCCGAACGATTTTTAGATCAGATGAATTAAATGATTGCATTTTGTTGTACTTTCGGGCATGATTGCCACCAAAAATTGCAATTAACCCTGTTTATTTAATTTTTTTAAACATAAAGGTAAAGATTAACATGGCAAAAGAAGACCAAATTGAACTAGAAGGTACAGTAATTGAAACTTTACCAAATACCATGTTCCGTGTTGAGTTAGAAAATGGACATATTGTAACAGCACATATCTCAGGTAAAATGCGTAAAAATTATATTCGCATTCTAACTGGAGATAAAGTAACTGTTGAAATGACCCCTTATGATCTAAGTAAGGGACGAATTATTTATCGTAATAAGTAAAACACTTGTCGTTATAAAAACAAAAATTTAGTTAAATATTTTAAAATTCACAATCAAATTATTCTTTTATATATTATTAATCGTGCGGATTATCACGTAAATAAGCTTTTGTAACTTGGCCATCGGCTACTTCACGCAAAGCAACAACTGTCGGCTTATCATTATCCCATTCAACTAGTGGATCCTCACCAGATACCATTAAATGTCGCGCACGCTTTGCAGCTAATAAAACCAACTGAAAACGATTATCAACATATTCCAAACAATCTTCTACTGTGACACGAGCCATTTAAATCTCCTAAGTTAAAAATTTTTCATGAGTATATAAAAAAGTCAATTGATGCGATTTTAGACGATTTTAACTAATTTGCCAAGTATTGGTTCATTGTTTATACCAAAGGGCATTACATTTTTACTTTCTAGCATCACTTATTGCAAAGCTTATTTAATTTCATTACACTTCGAATTCAAAGTATTAAGGATAAATCGATGCAAAAAATCTATTTTATCAGAAGAACAAAAACACAATTTGGTGGTGCTGAAAATTATTTATCCCGACTGGTTGAAGCTTTAAAACTTAAAGACATACAATGCGAATTAATTTATGGTAATTTACCAAAATGGCTGCCTACCTGGCTTAAAGCATTATTATTTAATTTTAATGTCATGAAACGAAAGAAAAACAAATTCTATTTTTCACTCGAGCGTATTACTCACCCTGATGTCTACCGCGCAGGTGATGGCGTTCATAAAGTTTATATGAAATTGAAAAACTCAAAATTTAACCCAACTAATACGGTTTATTGCTATCTTGAAAAACGTTGTTTTAATAATGCCAAGCTGATCATTGCCAATTCAAATTTTATTAAAAATCAAATTATTGAAACTTACCAAATTCCAGCAAATAAAATAAAAGTCATTTATAATGGTATTGCTATAAAAAAACCAGATCATGAACTTGCTCAAAAAACACTTAAAAATGAATTTCCAATCATTGAAAACAAAAAGATTATTTTATTTGTAGGCAGTGACTTTTATAGAAAAGGGGTTGATATTTTTTTAGCCATTCTAGCTCAACTTAAAAGCGACAGTTTTCATGCCTTTGTTATTGGTAAAGATAAACAAATCAATACATACAAAAAACAAGCTGACTCACTAGGTTTAAATAAACAAGTTACATTTACAGGTTTAAGAAAAGATGTTGAGCACTTTTATGCACTCAGTGATATTTTTCTCTTTCCAACACGTTATGAACCCTTTTCAAATGTTGTACTAGAAGCGCTTGCTACAAATAATGTCACCTTTACTTCAGATTCTAATGGCGCCAGTGAAGTATTGCCTAATGACTATACTATTAATAAAAACAATCACAACATCATTGCTGAAAAAATTGATACCTTACTTAATAATAATCATTTATTAGAAGCTGAAAAACTAAAGCATAAACAAATTGCTCAATCTTTGAGCATTGAAAAAAATGCCAGTGAAACATTAAATGCTATCTTACCAATTATAACTACAACAAATAAAAACTAGAATCTCTACTACGCAGTTCTACAGCAAATACGTTATGATAGAGCTATATCGTATTAAATAAGGACATTGATTTAAATCTTATGTCACAGCTACCACTACGACAAACAAGCAAAAATAAGCCTTTAGTTGATGATATTATAACCGTCATTACCTCTCGTAAAATGATAGTGATGCTATTATTAGGCTTTTCATCTGGCTTACCATTATTATTAAGTATTTCAACGCTTATTGCTTGGTTTAGCCAGTCTGATATTTCAACGGAAAAAATTGGTCTTTTAACATTGATCAGCGCACCTTATACCTTTAAGTTTATCTGGTCACCGATTATGGATCGATTCTCACTACCTTTTTTAGGTCATCGCCGTGGCTGGATACTAGTGATGCAAATTCTATTAATGCTTACTGTCGCTTTAAATGCCTTATTTACCCCTGAAAATAACCCATGGGCATTAGCATTTTTAAATTTAATTATTGCTTTTCTATCTGCTACACAAGATATCAATATTAATGCCTATCAGGCTGATGTTTTAAAACCAGATGAGCGTGCATTAGGCGGCGCAGTATCTACTCTAGGCTATCGAATTGCTATGTTTGCATCTGGTGCTGGCGCATTACTGATTGCTTCAAGTTTTGGTTGGCACAATGCTTATATTGTTATCAGCTTACTATTCATTATTGGTATTATTGGGACCCTAGTTGCGCCAAAGGCAATTAAAGTGAGAACCCATGCACCAAAAACACTCTTTCAAGCAGCTATATTACCCTTTATCGATTTTTTCCAACGTCATCATTTTATTAGTGCAATTTTAATTCTGTTACTAATTATTGTTTATAAGTTAGGTGACCAACTTGCTTTTTCTCTTAATACTGTTTTTTTCCTAAGAGGACTTAATTTTTCACTTAATGAAGTAGCCATTGCATTTAAATTTAGCGCCATGATCTTTACGATTTTAGGTACCTTAACCGGCGGCTTTATTATGAAACGCATTGGCATTTACAAAGGTTTTTTATATTTTAGCCTTGCTATGGCATTAGCGAATCTATGCTATGCCATCTTAGCAATTGTTGGTAAAAGCTTTTATCTAATGACGCTATCGGTTGCCGTTGAGTATTTTGCAGGTGGGCTTGGCTCGGCTGCATTTTTAGCCTTTCTATTTTCCTTATGTAATCAAAATTATAGTGCAACGCAATTTGCTCTTTTTAGTTCACTTGATTCGTTAGGACGCGTCTTTATAGGACCATTTGCAGGTTTTATTGCAACAACGTATAACTGGGCAACATTATTTTTATTAAGCACATGCATTGGCATAGCTGTGAGTATTTTTATCTTATTTAGTAAACGAATCATTACTAGTATGATCGATGTAAAATAGCTTAAGTCTAATATGACATGATTGATATTATGTTTCTTCTAACCGTACAATAATAAGCTTTGTAATATTATATATTTATTGGGGAGGAAATATGAACCAGATAACAGAGCCAAAGAATCAAGAGTGCGAAATAGTATCTGAAACAACTAAACAACAGATAATACAAACTGTTCAAAAAGAAAGCACAACGTGGAAAAAAGCCTTTAATAGTCAAGACGCCTTAGCCTGTGCAAATCAATATGAAGATGATGCGATCATGGAGGTTAAATCGATTGGTACATTTCAAGGTAAAAAAGCAATTCAAGCATTTTGGCAAAAAATCATCGATGATGGTTTTTTAGATGTTGAGTATCATAACCCAACAATTGAGGTAATTGATCAAACGTGCGCTATTTTATCATCGAAGTGGAAAATGAATAAAGCCTACGGTGTTATTTATAAAGAACTATGGGTTATACAACCTGATGGAAGTGCAAAATTAAAAGAAGATGTATTTGAAATCTTAGGTTAAAGATAACATAAGCTATAAATAACGTATTACTGTATAAAGTATTTTAACCATTCATTGGCTACAACTTGATGCGCTTTTGTTGTTGGATGCACCAAATCCCAAAATAAATGCGTATCAGGATTCTCTTGCACCAAAATATCTGTATCCGACTGGATATTACCTTTTAAATCAAATCCACCAACACTTAGAATTGATGGGTTTGTCGCATTTTCAAACCCAAATTCAAACGGTTTATTCATTACACGTCGCATAAATCGAAAACCATCGAATAGATGAATTTGGCTATCTCTATATTTTACTTTTAATTGATCGATTTTCTTATCTAGTTTAGCGTTTTCTTTAGTTAAACGATTCAGATAATAACGTTTAACTATACTTCTTATTTTGTAAATAATATGTCTTTTAGCTAAAGGTTTAATCTTTTTACCTTCTGGCACATAATTGAAAACTGGAACAGCAGTAACATCTGGAATGTTTGATAATAAAATTTCTTTAGCGCCTAAACGACAAACTCGATCAACAATGCGCTCTAAATCATTGGCGACGCGATAAATATTACCTAAATGCAGATAAGGATAATCAGGCACAATTGAAAAAAAGAAATTATTACCACCACCTGTTATGACAATTAAATCATCATCATTAAAACGCCCAAACTGATGCTCAAATCTATCTACTTGATCAGCTACGGCTAACGATTTATCCATTAATAAAGGATTTGGGTTTAGTGTTGCTGCTAATGCACCAGCAACTGCAAAATTATGAATATTAATGTCATCATTATAATACTGGCTTAATCCATCTCTCAAATAATACACAGCAACTGGGCCATTGGAAAAATAGCCATCATGACAAGCTTTGGGTGATAAGGGTAATAACTTGGTTAAATTACCATGATCTTGAAGACTATCTCCAAATATAATTAGCCTTTTTATCTTCATTAAGTAACCTTAAAATAAATTATCAACCATCAGATGGACAAAACAATAAGTGATTTTCTAATCAAATGCAAGATTATACAAATGATTGCTATAAGCTAGATTGTACTTGTATTAACCCAATAAATAATACTTGCGATTAAATAATATAAAGCGATACAAAGAAAAAGAAGATGCAAACAATAATAGACTAAATGCTTTAACAAACCAAAAGGCAGCAACATACCAATTTCAATTAAAGCTAAAAATAATAATGAATAAAAAGTAAAATAATAGCCATGGGCTGTCACAAGCTCTGTTAAAAAAAACAAGGAAATATTCATCAATATTAATAAGTTACTTAATCGTGATAAATGATTCCAATACACAGCATAATCTTTGGCAAAGGATAATTTTAACCATTGATACAGTTTCATAAAAATAGATCACTTACATTACACTTTATGCCTATAAGTATAGAATGTAATTAGTCATTTTGTTTTATTTGACTGAGTATATGCGCTTTTATCTGACTACTTAGCTTAAATTGATAAGGTTTCTTGCCTGAGACATAAACAGTTAAAATATTACCATCGATATCGACTTGTTCAGTATCAACTGCTTGTTGTAACTTTTCATTATCTTTTTGTTTTCTTGCGCCTGATCTTGCACGCGAGATAGCCTGACGATAGGAACCTCGAATACGGCTTTCTCTTATTTTTCTGACAAAATCTTTTGCTAAATCCGGGGTTTCATCTTCAAATTTTTTTAATTCATATAATGTTCTTACATCATCAATAATGCCATCATCACTTAAACGCCTGATAAGTGCTGAACCTTCATTTAATTTTAAACGCATAGAAACCCAAGATAGTTCACGCCCTAATGATTTAGCAATCTGGCTTTTTTTCATTTTTTTATGTTTAATCAACTCATAAATCGCATCGGCTTCTTCAAATGGAGATACTTTCTCACGTTGATCATTTTCAAGTAATTGAATAATCAAGACATCTGAGTCTTTTTCTTGGCGAACAATTGCTGGAATCGTAACAAGTTGAGCCATCTTAGCTGCACGATACCTACGCTCACCTGCAATTAATGTATAATCACCATTATCATTACGCCTAACAATAATTGGCTGTAAGACACCTTTTTCTTTAATGCTCGCAGCTAATGATTCAATATTTCTAAATACTTTACGAGGCTGATTTGGATCTGGTTTAACTTGAGTTAAAGATAATTCAAGCAATGAACCACCACTTTGAGCTTCTGTATTTAACTCATTTAGCTTCATTGCCAAAAGCTCATCTTTCTTTAAGTCTGCTTGAGTATTGACAACACCTAAGTCACTTAAACGTTTACGATTGGATAATAAGCCTTTACTCATTTGCCGGTTAAACCTTTAAATAGTTAAATTTAATTTTATGATAAACTCTCTTTTATCATATTACTATCAATGCTTTTTATCAAAAAAAGTCAATACTTCTTTTGCAAGTTTCTTAACTTGAATATGCGCCCATGAACCTTTTGCGTATTCTCCAATATATAAACCTTGGGCCTCTGCTTCAACAAATTTCACACTTTGAGGTATTGATACATCAAATGCATTACCTTCACCTTCTAACTCAACTAACAAACTTTTTGACATTTGTGTATTTTTAAGAATTCTATTGGCTAATAAACGGTATGGTCTCTCTGCAGTAACAGCTAAATCTTTTGCTTCTAATAAACCTGACATATCCATACCACTAGGTGCAGCAGGAATAACAACCAAATCAGACCATAATGCAGCTTTTAATGCTGCTGTCTGAAAATTTGGCGGTGTATCAATAATCAAAAACTCACAATGGTTTTTAAGCTCATTAATCTGATCTCGCGCATTTTTTTCATCTATCTGGTATACAAAATTACCCATTTCATCATTTTTTGCAGACCAAGCCCATGCATCGGGCTTATCTTTATCCATATCAGCAACTAAGACATTATATCCTAACTCACGTAAGCCACCTGCTAAATTCATTGCCGTTGTCGTCTTACCTGAACCGCCCTTTTGTTGCAACAGGGCAATTGATTTTGCTTGTGTCATCCTTATCTACTCCTAAAAAAGCAATCTTTTGCTATTCTAGCAGTCCTTTGGAAGTAATTTAAGGAAATTGAAAATTTATTCTAAAGAAATTGATAAAAAAATATCAAATTGACTAAAAATTAGCACTAATCAGTAATAACTGATTGTGCTAATGCATGAATAACTGCTGCAATTTTAATTGCATGCTGAATTGCTTGTGGATCAATATTTGCTTTTTCTAGCACTTGAACATGACTATCAATACATAAGCCACAACCATTAATTGCAGAAACCGCCAATGAATATAGTTCAAAATCTACCTTTTCAACACCTGGATTTGCCAAAACATTCATTCTTAGCCCTACCGGCATATTTTTATAGCTTTGTTTTGATACTAAATGCACAAAGCGATAATAAATATTATTCATACCCATAATTGTTGCTGCAGCTTTTGCTGCTTGATGTTCATTCTCACTAATCTTATTTAATGCATAATCATTAATTGCCTCAATTACTTTTTCATCTTTTGTTGCATACGCACATGATAAAGCAATCGCTGCGATTTGGTTCTCAGTTAAGTGATTTTGCTTTGAAAAGTCTAAAACATTTTTTATATTTAGACGAATGTCTTTTGCATAATCACCCATTGAGCTTAATAGTGTTTCATAAGCCATTTGAATTACTCCTTATGCTTCTACTTCAGACTCTGTTTCTAATGGATTTATAGTTTCTTGACCTTGCTGCCAGTTACATGGGCATAATTCATCTGTTTGTAATGCATCTAACACACGTAAAACTTCATCTGGGTTACGCCCAACACTCATATCAGTAACCATTGAAAATCTAATCATGCCTTGAGGGTCGATAATAAACGTTGCACGTTTGGCTACGCCTTCAGCTTCATCTAAAACACCTAATGCTTTAGATAGTTGACGATTAATATCTGATAACATTGGAAATGGTAAGTCATTTAACTCTTCTTTTTGTTGACGCCAAGCCAAATGTACAAACTCAGAGTCTGTGCTGACACCTAAAACTTGTGTATCACGGTCTTTAAACTCCTCATTCAAATTACCAAAAGCTTGAATTTCAGTTGGGCAAACAAAAGTGAAGTCTTTTGGCCAAAAAAATACAACCAACCATTGATCTGAGTAAGACTTTTCATTGACATCAACAAATGCATTATTCATATCATTAGATACAACGGCCTTCATTTGGAATTGTGGGAATTGATCACCTACAGTTAACATGGTTATGTCTCCTTTTATTTAGTTTACTTACTTTATGCTTACGAATTAATCGCTACATGAATAAGGATAATAAAATACAAAAAATAAATAAAATATATGTCTTTTATAAACTTGATAAATATTATTTATTGAAATATATATCTAGCTAATGTATCTGATTTTATTTTGCTATTCATACTAAATTTAAGTAGTCTAAAACTAACCATAATCGAAAAATAGCTTTACTTGCCAACATAAAAAGGATTTAAAGGCCATGAAAAAATATCCTATCTCAATACGGATCTTACATTTTCTCTTATTGTTAATTATTTTTGCACAACTAATTGTTGGTTATGGCTTTGATCTTATTTTTGAAAAATTAGGTGCTGATCGATTTCTTATTTTGCACAAATCACTTGGATTATTAGGCTTAATCGTTATTGTATTATTAATCATAAGACGCCTATTTTATACTAAACCACCTTACCCATCATCAATTTCCAGTGGACAAAAATATCTAGCTAAATTAGTTCATGTTTTATTATATTTAACTGTAATTATCATGGGCTGTAGTGGCATGTTAGTCTCGATGCTTTTTAATAGCCAATGGCAATGGTTTTATATCATACCACTACCTCAAGTTATCATGCCCAACCCACAACTAGGTAGTGAGATTTTCCCTATTCATATTTATGGTGCAGTTATCTTAAGCATTTTAGTTGCACTACATATACTAGGGGCAATTTTCCATGGTATTAAAAAAGATGGTATTACCAAAAGAATGTTTTAATAATTTAATATAAACAAATTTGCTAAAAAAAGCTTTGCTTCTGAATTAACACCCTATAATATATGAGTTAGATTATAGATGGTGGCACAATGCAAAATTTATCAATCAATAAAAAATCAAACATTATTAAGTTTTCACTAGCCACTTTGAAATAAACCATTTATAATTGATTTCGATTTTGGGCATTGGAGCAATCATAGCATCAATGCCCTACGCTACCTGGACTCCCCCCACCCCTACTGTTATATCACACGTTCAGGTAGCTCTAATTTAGAATAATTGCTTTTTTATATTTTCTTAAATACCAATGCACCATTTGTACCACCAAAGCCAAATGAATTAGACATAGCAATATCTATCTTCATATCACGTGCATTATTAGCTGCATAGTCAAGATTACAGCCCTCACCTGGTTCATTAAGATTAATCGTAGGCGGTGCAATCTGATCTTTAATGGCTAAAATTGTAAAAATCGCTTCAACTGCACCAGCTGCACCTAATAAGTGGCCAATCATAGATTTAGTTGAACTAACAACAATATTATTAGCATCATGAGCCATTAATTTTTCAATGGTTTGACTTTCATTTAAATCACCAATCGGTGTTGAAGTACCATGTGCATTAATATAATCTAATTCTGATGCATTAATTTGAGCATCATTTAGTGCATTGTCCATACATAAATAAGTACCCGCACTATCTGGCGCTGTCATATGATAGGCATCACCTGAAACACCATAACCAAGTAACTCTGCATAGATTTTAGCACCACGACGTTTTGCATGCTCATATTCTTCAATGACTAAAACACCTGAACCATCGCCTAATACAAACCCATCACGATCTTTATCCCACGGACGAGATGCAGCTTGTGGATCATCATTACGAGTTGACAGTGCTCTAGCTGCAGCAAAGCCTGCCATACCAACTGCTGTTGATGCTTTTTCAGCACCACCAACAACCATAACATCAGCATCACCATAGGCAATTAATCGAGCGGCATTACCAATATTATGTGTGCCTGTACTACAAGCTGTTACAATTGCAAGGTTTGGTCCTTTAAAGCCATATTTAATGGATGCATGACCAGAAATCATATTGATCAAACAAGCTGGAATACAAAATGGAGAGACTTTAGTCCCCTTATTATCTAGCTGTTGGCGAATTGTTTCAATCGTTGTAATACCACCGATACCTGAAGATACTGACACGCCCATACGATGTGCATTTTTATCCGTTACTTCAAGTTGAGCATCTTTAATTGCCTCATCAGTCGCAATTAAACCATATTGAAGTACCACATCTAATTTTTTAAGCTCTTTCGTATTAAAATAATTTGCAGGATTATAACCTTTTACTCTAGCAGCAATTTGTGCTTTAAACTCACTTAAGTCAGGCCCAGGCAAATCAAAACCATCTAACTTTTCAACACCACTTTCACCTGCTTTTATATTCTCCCAGCTCTCTTTTAAATCAAGCCCTACCGGAGAAATCATACCTAATCCTGTTACAACAACACGCCTTGGTGATTTCATCTGATCTTACTCCTTAAATTTTAAAACAAAGAAATAATATGCTTAAAACAAAATCAGCGCTTAAGGACTATCCCTAAAAGCGCTGATCTAACTAAAAATATTACAAAACCTAAGTATCGTTTGATAAAAATAACGATTACTTGTTCTCATTAATGTAATTAATAACATCCTGAACTGTCTTAATTTTTTCTGCTTCTTCATCAGGAATATCAGTTTCAAACTCTTCTTCTAAAGCCATCACTAATTCAACTGTATCTAAAGAATCAGCACCTAAATCATCGATAAATGACGCATCAGGCACAACATCTTTCTCATCGACATTTAACTGATCTGCAATGATTTTTTTAACTCTTGATTCAATTTCGCTCATTTTTTTATTTCCTCATGTTTTTCTAAAGAATTAACTTTATCAGTGCCATTTTATTGAACTATGGCAGATTTGCAAGGTTTTTATCACCTATGCCATATAAAGGCCGCCATTAACATGTAGCGTATGACCTGTTACATAACCTGCTTCATTAGAGGCTAAATAAATAGCAGCAGCAGCAATATCTTCTGGATTACCCATCGATTGTGCTGGCACTTGAGTCATAATGGCTTGCTTCTGTGCATCATTTAATTCAGCAGTCATATCTGTTTGAATAAATCCAGGCGCAACAACGTTTGCAGTAATACCGCGCGATGCTAATTCATGGGCTAATGATTTACTTAAACCAATTACAGCTGCTTTTGCAGCACAATAATTTGCTTGACCAGGATTACCCATACTGCCAACAACAGAGCCAATCGTGATAATACGCCCCCAACGTTTTTTCATCATATCTCTTAGTAACCCACGAGTTAATTTAAAAACACCCGTTAAATTTGTATTGAGCACCTCATCCCATTGATCATCTTTTAAGCGCATTGCCAAATTATCTCGCGTAATTCCTGCATTATTAACTAAAATATCAATACTAATTTTTTCTGCTTTAAATGCCTTTAATAACTCATTTATGCTATTTTCATCGGCAATATTAAGTTTAACACCACGACCTTTAACCCCTAGCTGATCAAATCGTTGTGTAATTTTATGGGCACCATCATCTGTTGTTGCAGTACCGATTACATAAGCACCATGTTGAGCTAATTGGTCAGATATTCCTTGCCCTATACCACGACTAGCACCTGTAACAAGTGCTGTTTTATTTGATAAATCAAACATAAATAATAATCTCCTAAACAATTAATTTCTTATAATCGAACTTAAAGTGATACTAAACACTCTAGTACTTGATTAAATCCTCCAACAGAATCGCTCGCCAAATAATGCTTATCTTTTACAATCCTTTTATTTAAACCAGTTAGAACTTTACCGCTACCTAGCTCAATAAATACATCAATACCTTCAGCTGCCATTAATTGAATTGTTTTTGACCACTTAACAGGTGAATATAACTGATGCACCAATGCTTGGCGTATTTCATCTGCGTGATTATGTATTTCTACATCAACATTATGAATCACTGGTATCTTTGGTATCTCAAGCTGGATTTTTTCCAAAGCTTCTGCTAATTTTTCAGCTGCTGGTTTCATAAGCATACAATGAGAAGGAACTGAGACAGGTAAAATCTGTGCCCTTTTAGCGCCACTTTGTTTTGCTAATTCAGAGGCATTAATCACTGCATTACGCTCCCCTGCAATAACAACTTGCCCTGGTGAGTTAAAGTTAGCTGCTGTAACAATGCCTTCATTAGACGCTTTTTGACATACTTCTATAACTGTTTGATCATCCAAACCTAAAATAGCACTCATCGCACCAACATCAGAAGGTACAGCCTCTTGCATTAACTGACCACGTAAATGCACCAGTTTTAATGCATCAGAAAAATCCAAACTACCTGCTGCAACTAATGCTGAATATTCACCTAAGCTATGCCCTGCCATTAAAGTAGGCTTCAACTCACTTTTAGCTAACAGCAGACGATAAATTGCAATAGAACCTGCAAGTAATGCTGGCTGAGTATATGCTGTTTGAGATAACCTATTCTCATCATTTAAAATAATATTCCACAAATCAAACCCTAAAGCCTCACTTGCCTCATTAAATGTATCTCTAACAAGACTAAATTCTTGATAATAATCACTTAACATCGCTTTTTTTTGTGAGCCTTGACCTGGAAAAACATATGCAATCTTAGAATTTGCTGACATAATCTATGATCCTTTATCCTATTTTTATCAAAAGATAACCTTTAAATTGACTTAGAATGATAACACCATACCACCCCAAACAAAACCAGCACCAAATGCTTCAATTAACAAATTTTGTTGAGATTGGATTTTGCCACAGTTAACCGCATGATCGAGCGCCAACGGTATGGATGCAGCTGAAGTATTTCCATGATATTGAAGTGTTACAATAACTTGTGATAGTGGTAAAGAAAGCTTCTTAGCTGTTGCTTCTAATATACGTAAGTTAGCTTGATGCGGGACTAACCAATCTAGCTGACTCTGATTAAGCGATGCTTTTTCTAACAATTCATCGGCCAAAAAACTTAAACGAGCAACCGCTTTTTTAAACACCTTATTACCCTGCATATGTAAAAGTGTTGTCTCTGCATCTTGACCATATAACGACTTAGGTAGTGCATTAGGCACATTCAACAACTCAAGATCCTGACCATCACTATGCAATATAGATGCTTTAATGCCATGTTCTTGATCAGCACCTAAAACGACAGCACCTGCACCATCACCAAAAAGCACACAGGTTGAACGATCTTTCCAATCAAGCACTCTTGATAAGCGCTCTGCACCAATAACTAAAGCATACTCAACTGTTTCATTTTCAATATATTGGCGTGCAACATCTAATGCATAAACAAACCCGCCACAAGCGGCACTAATATCAAAGGAAGGCGTACTTTTGGTACCTAAGCGATGCTGTAATAATGATGCAGTTGATGGCATTAAATAATCAGCAGTACCCGTTGCAACAATAATTAAACCAATATCTTTGGGATCAATTGCAAGCTTTTTCAATGCATTTTCTGCTGCGTGAAAAGCTAAATCGGTCGTTGACTCTTTTTCTGCTACATGTCTTGAGATAATACCAACACGTTGGCGAATCCATTCATCTGAAGTCTCAATAAATTGAGCTAGATCATCATTAGTAACTACCTTTGGAGGTAAATAACTACCTGTAGATAAAATTCTTGCCCTAAGTGGCATAATTTATTCTTCCTCTTGCATACGCTGCAATAGCGTACCCACTTCGGCTTGTATTTGGTTAGGCACATCTTTTTTAACTTCTTTTATCGCCTCTGTAATAGCCGTAGCAAATGCTGAGGCATCAGCACCACCATGACTTTTAATTACAATACCTCGAAGCCCAAGAAAAGTACCACCATTATATTGACGCGTGTCTAATCGTTTTTTTATTTTACGCAAAACAGGTGCCGCACACAATAATGATAATTTAGACAATAAACTAGATGAAAATGCATCTTTGATGATTTTTGATATCAGTGAAGCAACACCTTCTGTTGTTTTTAATGCTACATTGCCAACAAAGCCATCACAAACAACGACATCAGCGCGATCAAAAAAGATATCATTACCTTCAACAAAACCAACATAATTAATTGAATCTGTTGCATAAAGCATTTTTGAAGCCTGCTTGATACTATCAAGGCCTTTCATATCTTCTTCGCCAATATTTAACAAACCCACTCGAGGTCGATCATTACCTGTCACTGCTGAAACTAAAATACTACCCATCACTGCAAATTGAAACAATTGCTCAGATGTACAATTTACATTAGCCCCTAAGTCCAACATATAAGTAGATTTCATCTGTCCTGATTCTTTATTCATACCAGGCATAGGGTAAACAATTGCAGGGCGGTCAATATCAGCTAATGTTTTCAACACAAAACGCGACGTTGCCATTAAAGCACCCGTATTACCAGCACTGACACAAGCATCGGCTTTGGTATCTTTAACTAAATTAATAGCCACGCGCATTGATGAATCTTTTTTATTTCGTAATGCAACTGCAGGAGACTCTTCCATAGCAACAACTTCTGAGGCATGTTGAATTACAATTCGATGATCAAATTTAGCAGATTTATATAGTTTGAGGGCTTTTTTAAGGCGCTTCTCATCTCCGACAAGAATCACATCAAGCTCAGGATGTTCCTTTAATGCAAAAATAGCAGCAGGAACTGTCGATTTGATGCCATGATCTCCACCCATAGCATCTATTGAAAGGGTAATACGCTCAGTCAACGTCTACCACCTATAATTCGTTAATTGTTAATTAATCTTCATCACTATGATTAACCACTTTACGGCCACGGTAATAGCCATCAGGGGTTACATGGTGACGCATATGGACTTCACCTGAAGTTTTATCTACTGATAATGATTGCGCTTTTAATGCATCATGTGAGCGACGCATACCACGTTTAGAACGTGTTTTACGATTTTGTTGTACAGCCATTTTTTATGCTCCTGATCTTTATATCTAAAATTTTAAATTATATAAAATTTCAACTAACTATTGCTTTATCATATCGATAAGCCCAGCAAAAGGTCGCCGCACAGTGCTTTGAACCTCTTCATTTAAGATGCCGTAGTATGCCTTATTTTTATTCAAATCACAATCTTTTAATTCTTTTTTTGCTACCAATGGTAAACTTAATAAAATTTCTTCTTCTATAATCTCTAAAGGTGAAACCAGCCCATTTTCATCATAAATACAAGGCTCATACTCTGCAGATAGTGCATCTGCCATACGGTCATCTGCAACAACAACTAATTTAAATGTTGATTTAACTGGATATTCAAAAGGTTCTAATGTTCTTTGACACTCCAAAACAACTGTTGTTTGAATATTACCCTCAATTACAACAAAACCTTGCCCATCAACGCTAAACGACAAAGTAGCATCTATCATATTATCCGTAGCGCACAATGCATCTTCCAAGCGAGGTAGGACACTTTGCGGCACTTTACCCATAAGCACTCTCGCTTCTCTAGCAAAACGAGCAGGGTCAATCTGAGTCGGTAATCCAGTTTTCATGTTGCTACACCTTAATAACGTTTACGCCAAATCATAGTTTTACTTGATTTTAAACTATCATTATGACAATTTGTTAACTTTGCGAATACTACTACAGGAGCCACACTTATGGCAAGTACATTTTTTGATCAATCAATCCCTCCGTTTAGTTTACCTATGACATCCGAAAAAACCTTTAGTCTTGATAACTACCATGGTAAGCATCTTGTCATCTACTTCTACCCTAAGGATAGCACACCTGGCTGCACAAGCGAGTCAAAAGATTTTAGGGACCTATATATCGCTTTTCAAACCAATAATGTAGAGATTATTGGCATTTCGCGTGACAGCATCAAATCACATAAAAAATTCAAAGAAAATCTTAAATTACCATTTGAATTAGCTTCTGATAAAGATGAAATTGCTTGCAAATTATTTGATGTGATTAAAGAAAAATCAATGTTTGGTAAAAAATATATGGGCATTGAACGTAGTACCTTCTTAATCAATCCAGAAGGCAAAGTTACTAAAGAATGGCGAAAAGTCAAAGTTAAAGGTCATGCTGAAGCCGTATTAAAAGAGATTACAGGGTAAACTTGCCCTTACCCACAAAAACGTTATAATAATAATCGGCAAAAATTCTTGATTAAATGAAAGTTGAATCTAAAACTATGTCTTATCTTAAAAACTTACCAAAGCTAAAACCAGCTACTAAACCAATACTCACCTCAGCAGTTGGTAGCGCACGTGCCTTTGTTTTAAAAGAGTTATATGATCAATATAGTCAAAATCAGCATAGCTTACTTATTATCACTGATAGCTTACAAAAAGCTAATCAGCTCTATGATGAATTAACTTATCTAGTTGATGAGGATAAAGTTTACTTATTTCCTGATTTGGAGACATTACCTTACGATCGTTTCTCACCTAGTGACGATATTATCTCAGAGCGTTTAAAAACATTATATGCACTTAAAAATAGCCAAAATAACTTACTTTTAATTGCGTCAATTACAACTTTACTTAAATATCTACCACCTGTTAATTATCTTGAACAATCAACGTTTATTTTAAAATGTCATGATAAATTAAATATTGATCAATACCGCTTAGAACTTGAAAAAAGTGGCTATCATTGTGTCAATCAAGTCAGTAGTCGTGGTGAATTTGCCATTCGCGGTAGCTTATTTGATATTTTCCCAATGGGTTCTGATTATCCATTTCGTATCGATTTATTTGATGATGAAGTTGACAGTATCCGCATCTTTAATATTGATACTCAACGCTCTGAAAAAGCCATCGAATCAATTAACATCCTACCAACAAGAGAAATAAAATTAGAACACAACAGTATTAATCTTTTTGCTAGTAACTGGCAAGATACATTTAAAGACCGTGGTATTAATGATGAAACCTACCAAGATATTTTAAACAATCGCTATATCGGTGGTATTGAATATTATTTGCCCTTGTTTTTTGAAAGCGTTAGTACAATCTGTGACTTTATAAATGATAATACGATCATCGTACACTTAAACCAAACTTTCGATGCAGCTGAACACTATTGGCAAGATATCAATCATCAATATGAACAACTCAGATACGATACAACAAAGCCAATTTTAGCACCTGCTTGTGTATTTTCTACACCCATTGAATTTTTTAGGAAAATTAAATCTTTTCCTCAATTACATATCTATCAGGATGATACTAAAGAAAAAGGCCAATTACTTACATTTAAACCATTAACTGATTTAACTGTACACTATCAATTTAAACAACCTTATAAACGTCTACTTGAATTTATTCAATCCAATGACAATCAGAAAATTATTTTTAGTGCTGACTCATTAGGCCGCGCTAAAATCTTAGAAGAGCAGTTAACTTCATCAAACTTAAAAATTGAGTTTTGTGATACATTTAACCATGCAATGAATGCTAGTTCTAATTTAACTTTGATTCATGCGCCATTTAGTCGTGGCTTTCGCTCTGATACTTTATCTTTAATTACAGAAAGTGAGCTATTTAGTAATCATGCACCTAATTATATTAAAAGTAGTAAAGATAAAAAATATAAAGATCATGAACATACTCAATTAAAAGATTTATCTGATTTAACAGAAGGCTGTGCAGTTGTTCATATTGATTATGGTGTTGGTCGCTATGAAGGCTTAACCATACTTGACTTAGGTGCTAAGCCTCAAGAATATTTAACCTTAAACTATGCTAAAGGTGAAAAGCTGTACGTACCGATCCAGTCATTGAATTTAATCAGCCGCTATAGTGGTACTGAGCTTGAAAATGCACCTTTAAATCAATTAGGTACTGATAAGTGGGATAAAACTAAAGAAAAAGCTGCAAAGAAAATTCAAGATGTTGCAGCAGAACTACTCGATATTTATGCCCAAAGAGAGTTAAAATCAGGTTTTAGCAACCAATTTTATGAAAAAGATTATTTATCATTTGCACAGAAATTTCCATTTGAAACAACCCCCGATCAACAAAAAGCAATTGATGCAGTATTAGCTGATATGCAACAGTCACAACCAATGGATCGCCTAGTCTGTGGTGATGTTGGTTTTGGTAAAACAGAAGTTGCAATGCGAGCAAGTTTTGTTGCTGTAAATAATAATAAACAAGTTGCTATATTAGTACCGACAACGCTCTTAGCCCAGCAGCATTATAATAACTTCAGTGACCGTTTTGCCGATAGCGCTATTCGCATTGAAGTTTTATCACGCTTTAAAAGTACTAAAGAGCAAAATAATATTTTAAAACAACTTCATTTAGGTCAAATTGATATTATCATTGGCACACATAAATTATTATCACCAACGATTAAATTTGCAAATCTTGGGCTGTTAATTGTTGATGAAGAGCACCGTTTTGGCGTAAGCCACAAAGAAAAAATCAAAGCATTAAAAACAAATATTGATATTTTAACAATGACAGCAACGCCTATTCCACGAACATTAAATATGGCCCTATCGAGCATCCGTGATTTATCCATTATATCTACCCCACCATTAAAACGCCTATCTGTTAATACATTTATACGCCAAGATCATAGCTCAGTGATTCGTGAAGCCATTACTCGTGAAACATTAAGAGGTGGTCAAGTTTATTACCTACATAATAAAGTCGAGACAATTTTTCAAAGAGCTGAAAAATTACAAAGTTTATTTCCTGATTTAAAAATTGTTACAGCACACGGTCAAATGCGTGAGAAAGAACTTGAACGTATTATGTTTGATTTCCAACACAAACGCTCACATATTCTTGTTTGTACAACCATTATTGAAACTGGAATTGATATTCCTAATGCTAATACGATTATTATCGATCGAGCAGATAACTTTGGACTTGCACAACTACACCAATTAAGAGGTCGCGTTGGTCGCTCACATCACCAAGCCTATGCTTATTTATTAACACCACCATGGAAGTCATTAACCAAAGATGCACAAAAACGCCTAGAAGCATTAAGTGACCATGAATCCTTAGGCGCAGGCTTTATTCTTGCATCACATGACCTTGAAATTAGAGGTGCTGGCGAACTATTAGGTAAAGAGCAAAGTGGTAATATTGAAGGTATCGGCTTTAATTTATATCTTGAGTTACTCAACCGCACTGTAAAAGCTTTAAAAGCTGGCAAAACAGTTGATTCGATAGACTTTGATTTAATTAAAAATCATACTGAAGTAGAGCTACGGATAGCAGCTTTAATTCCTGATGATTATATGCCTGATGTTCATCAACGATTATCATTATACAAACGTATTGCTTCATCAGAGACACATGCACTACTTAATGACATTAAAATTGAAATGATTGATCGTTTTGGTATTTTACCTGAAGCAACTAGTCATCTATTTGAGATCTGCCATTTTAAAATCGATGCCAACCAATTTGGTATTGCAAAAATTGAGCTTAATAGCTCAGGTGGCAGAGTAGAGTTTATTGAACCTTTAATATTTGATCCAATTAATTTAATTAAATATGTCCAAAAAAATCATCAAAATTTTCAACTCTCCCAAAATGGTAGACTTTTAATTAAAGAAAAATTACTGACTGCCCAAGAAAGAATAGATTTTGTTAAACAGTTATTAAAACAATTTAGCACTTTTAATTCAGTAGCCGCTTAAAAATAATGCAACCTCTGATTGAACGAATATGTAAATTTCAGTAAGCTATAGCCAAACTTAGCTTGTGCTAAAAAATAAAGGTAACTATATGCTTAAAGCACTTATTAAAGTAATACTCTATTTTAGCTTTATTATGCTAAGTGCCTGCGCATCAAACAACACCAATACCAATCCGATACCAACATCACTTGATCAAGTTGCAGCCAATCAAAAACTCTATCAATCTAATATTCCTAAAGATAGCACGATCTCTGCTGAAGCAGCTTATCAAAAAGGTGTTGATTACACTACAGGTGAAAATAATACAACACCAGATCTAATCGCTGCAGTTAACTGGATTAAATACTCTGCAAGTAAAGGTTATGCTGAAGCTCAATTTAAACTTGGTTTAATGTATTTACAAGGTATTGGCGTACCTGTAAATAAAAAAAATGCTTTTTTATCAATGCTAATTGCAGCCCAATCTGGCCAACCACAAGCACAGTATTATTTAAGCTACTTCTACCTTAAAGGCATTGGTACTGAAGAGAATTTTATTTTAGCTGACTATTGGCTATCTCAAGCAAAGCAAAATGGCGCCATTATTGAACGGCTAAATTTAAAACATATCGATCAATAAGCTATATTCCTATGTTATTGCATTATTGTATGCGGTATGGCCAACGGTTGAATCGATATACCCTTTAATGTTAGCATATGCACCATTAGCTCAAAATCTTTGTTAAGGCTTTTTATGAAAAATCATACACTAAAAATATGTAATGCAAATATTCATCCAGGTGAAAAAGCCACCTTAGCCTTACCATTACCTGAGCAATACTCTTGTTCTCCTATGTATATGCCAATTAAAGTGATTAATGGTAAACATGAAGGGCCATGCCTATTAACATTTGCAATGATTGATGGTAATGAGTTTAATGGGCTTGAAATTACTAATCAACTTTATGATATCATTGAACCTAGTGGGCTTAATGGCACAATGATTATCATTCCAGCATTAAATGTTTATGGTCTTACACATTATCCTAAAACTACGCCTTCAGGCGTTTCAATTGATAATAGCTTTCCAGGTAATGAAACAGGTAACTTTAGTGAACGAATCGCCTATATTTTTACAGAAGAAATTCTTAAAAAAGCAGACTACTGCATTGAATTACAGACAGGGTCACTTAACCATGAAATTTTACCTCAAGTTTATTGTAACTTTGATAATGCAAAAACTAAAAACCTAGCTAAAGCCTTTCAAGCACCGGTAATAACTGAAGTTGAAACCTCCAAAAGTGCACTAAGACAAACGACGGAAAATCTCAATATTCCATTGTTAGTTTATGAGGCAGGTGAAGCAATGCGCTTTGATCAAGAAGCGATTACAACTGGCTTAGAGGGTGTGCTTAATGTTATGCGCAAAATCAAGATGATTGACGAAGAAGCTGATGATCAAGTCTCTCCTTTATTCTCTAAAGATGAAGATTGGCTAACCTCACCTTCATCAGGTATTTTACATACTGAAGTAAGCCTTGGCGAGTATATTAAAAAAGGAGAAAAGATTGCGCGGCTTTCTGACCCATTTAGTAATGAAAATACAACCGTTGTTAAATCGCATATTGATGGTGTTATCGTTGGCATTAATCGATCACCTTTAATTCAAGAAGGTGCTTCTATTTTTAAAATTGATTCATTTATTGATAATGTTAAAGCTGAAGCATTAATCGAAGAGTGGGAAGAATCACAGCCAGATATAAACGAGTAACTTATGATTGATAACCAAAAAGTTAGTGTCATTGGAACAATCATTTGGCTTATTTGTGCCTTATTTTTTATGTATGAATTTCTTTTGCGTACATTACTTGGTACTTTTGAGCACCCAATTATGCATGATCTTGAACTAAATTTTATAACCTTTGCTATCTTAAGTTCAACAGCATATCAACTTATTTATGGCCTTATGCAAATTCCAGTTGGTTTAATCACTGATCGCTTTGGCTTAAAACGAACTTTATTTATTGCAACGGTTATCTGCTCTATTGCTGTGATTGGCTTTGGCATGACCCATACATTTAATACAGCCGTTATTTTTAGAGTATTAATGGGATTTGGCTCAGCTTTTGGCTTTATTTGTTTACTTGTTGCCGTCTATGACTGGATGCCAAGAAAAAATATTGCATTGTTTATTGGTATTTCACAATTTATTGGCACCATGGGTCCTATGCTTTCAGCCGGCCCTATGAATGCCATTGCGAATGAATCTCATATAAGTTGGCGCTATATTTTCTATATTCTTGGCATTATTGGCATCTTTATTGCTATTTTGGTTATAATAATCGTAAAAAACAATCAAAACCAAGTAGGTAGTTTTCAAATACTAAAACGGCCACGGCCATTAGCAAGAGATATCTATGGCTTATTTAGACAACCTCAAGTTTGGTTGATTGCAGTTTTCTCGGCCTGTGTTTATTTCTCTATCGAATATTTATCAGAAAATAGTGGTAAAGCATTTTTGATGCTGCACGGCTATAGCTCTAATAGTGCATCTTATTTATTAACAATCTCATGGCTTGGTTATGCCATAGGCTGTCCGCTTTTAGGCTTTATTTCAGATTTAACCTCTAAGCGCAAACAAATGATGGTACTTTCTGCTATTTGTTGCATTATTTCAATCTGTATTATTATTTATTTTCCATTGAATCTTACTATTTTATACATTGCGTTTTTCTTACTTGGAATCGGTGCAAGTGGCCAAAGTATTGGCTTTGCGATTATGGCTGAACAATGTAATCATAATTACCTTGCTGCAGGCCTCGGCCTAAATAACGCAATGATTATGCTTGTCACTTCAATTAATGCACCCATTATTGGTTGGTTATTAGCCTCTGTATCGGATAACTCCAAAAACATAACCATCGACAATTACCAACAAGCCTTTATTATCATGCCTATCTTAATGGCTATTGCGCTTATTATTTCATTATTTTTTATTAAAGAGACCTTTTGTAAATCAACAAAAGAGATTACAAAGCTTAGTTATTGATCAAGTTGATGTTCTACTTCTTGATTCTTTTGATCTGCATAGCTTGAGAAAACAAGTCGTTCATCGTTTATAGCTAACTGTTCAAATGCATTAGGTTTATTTTTTAAAACACCTCGCCAGTTAGCATCTGAAATATTTAACAGTTCTCTGGCTTTTTCAAAATAAGGTTGTGCTGCTTGATAGGCCTTTGGCATAGTTGTAGTTGAACGTGATTTAAATAAGTTTGTATGATGGGACATAGCTCGAGCACCATTACATAATGTTTGAACTAAATCATTATCAGCCATATTAGTTAACAAATGATCTGCAATTTTGCGTTTATTTAAATCTCCAGTTGCTGTTTGTGCTTGTTGCAAGCCACCTCTAATTAATAGTTCTGCTGCAACTATTTGAGGTTGCTCACTTTCAATAATATTAATTACATTTTCTTCTGTCAGCAATTGGTAATTAGCTTTATCAATAGCGGATAAAGCATTAGTAATCATAAGGATATCATCAATTGATAATTGATCTAAATCTATATGAAGATCTATATCAGGCATTTTTTCTTGTTGCCATTGAAATAAAGAATTTCTAGCTGCCGCATCAAAATCTTTAGAAGTTGGATATTCAATTCCAAATTTTTGACAAGTATTAGGGTACTTCATAAAAACATTCGCATTACCCATTACTTCCATAGCAATTTCTTCACCCTGAACTGCATTACCACCCTGTCCGCCAATACTACGTAGGTTTGAATTGATTTCTTGTAGTTTAAATGCATCAATGAATGATTTATTACTATTTAACTGACAAAGAATATAAGCTTCATCTGCTGAATGTAAATTAAATAATTCATTAGCCTCTGTGTTTAGTTTTTCCCAACCATCTTGCATTTTCTCATGATTTATTAGTAATGAACTTCTTTCATTTGTCGTCAAAAAAACCACATGATCATAAATATTTTCAAATTGAATTTCTTCTTGGTTTTGATATGCTAGATCATCAACCTTATGATAAATAATTTTTGCTCTCTCAAACCAATCTTGTTGTTCTTGAGTTAAAGCCATAATAACAACCTCCTATATTGAAAAATTGAATAGTTTCTAAATAGATAAAATTCCTTTTTTACCTACACAAGCCAATGATAGAGGAATCATTTAAATAAAAATAACGCTTATTTTAAGGTAAAAATAAATCAAGTTTTATGATAAAAGATATCTGTTTTAATTAAGCTTTGGGTCCAATGCATCTCGTATTACATCAGCAAACAAATTAGCTGCTAAAACGAGTATAAACATAAATACAAATGCCGCTAATAATGGCCACCAGATAATTGGTTCACGTGCAAGCTCTAATCTTGCACTATTAATCATATTTCCCCATGATGCCATTGTTGGATCAACACCAATACCAACATACGATAAAATACTTTCTGCTAAAACCAAACTACTAAAATCAATCACTATAGATATTAAAATAAGATAAACAATATTCGGTAAAATGTGTTTTCTTAAAATAGTAAAATTAGATGAACCAAGTGATTTAGCTGCCATAATATAATCTAACTGCTTTACTTTTAAAGTCTCTGCCCTTAATAAACGGCATAAGCTACTCCAGCTTGTGATACCTAAAATAATGCATAAACCTAAAAGACGTAAATCACTTCTTTGCAAACTTGATGCAAAATGCTCACTGTATTTACTCATAATTACGGTTAATAATAAAGAAAACGATGCGATCAATAAAATACCTGGAATTGAATTTAATGTGGTATAAATATATTGAATAATATCATCGACAATTCCACCAAAATAACCACTTAATACACCAAAAATAACGGCTAATGGCAATAAAATTAATGTTGTTAGAGTACCAATGATTACGGCTGTACGAATACTTTTAACAGCTTGATATAATACATCATTGCCAACTTTATCAGTGCCTAAAAGGTGAAAATACGGTAACAGATGATAAACAATAAAGATCAAAGATAACAAGATTAATAAAGTAAACCAAAAACTTAGCCAAGCGCTGTCAAACTTTCGCCTAACTAAACGTGCTAATACATCTCGATAACTTGTTTCTAGGCGAAAACGACAATAGAGTACCCATAATATAAATAACACACCAACAAATACTAGTGCTTTCAAAAAACCATGTAATGAAAGTAAGATTATATTATTTAACCTTGATAAATTTGTATAAGGCAATGGTTTTAAATGCTGTAGTGGTGCATATGCTCTATGTAATTTAGCATGTTTATCAACTTCTGATGACTTTACAAATGATGCTTTACTAAATGGCATTGAATAAGTAGTTTCACTTAGATCATGCCAGGGCGATAAATATAAATCTAATAGTGTCTCACTATACGGCTTTGTACTCACTTGAGCACTATCAGTAACTATAATACGTTTAAAATGAACCGAATCACTCAAAGCAATAATTAAATACAGGGCTAATATCAATCCACAGACAACACCTAACTTTGATGATTTAACATGATAAAATATTTGAGCTAAATAAGGTGTTTTTCTAAAAACAAAAATTAAACCAACAAAAATAATGACTAATAACCACAATAACAAATCAGTATATAGAAAAATAAACTCTACCATAGATTTACCCTAACCTAATTCTAGGGTCTACTAAAGCATAGGTAATATCGGTTAAAATAAGTCCTAAAATATATAAGAGACTACCTAAAAATACCATTGCTCTTAATGCAGAGAAATCTTGTTGAGTAATCGCATCAAGTGTATAACTTCCAAGACCTGGAATACCAAAAAAACTCTCCATAACCAACGACCCCATAAATAATGAGGGAATAATCACAACAACACCAGTTAATATGGGTATTAAACCATTTTTTAGAATATGAACAAACATCACTCGTCGCTCACTTAAACCTTTTGCCCTTGCAGTTTTAACATAGTCTTTTGACATTTCTTCTAAAAATATGACACGATACCAACGAGTACCAGAGCCAATACCACTGATAATACCAATAACAACGGGTAATATAACAAATTTCCAAGCATCAATACTGCCCTGATAGCCTGATATGGGCGTTAATTTTAAGACTTTGCCAATTAGATATTGGCCTGCGATAATATAAAATAATCCAGATATTGACATTAAAGCAACACAGAGAAAACTACCCCAAACATCCAAATAGGTACGCCGAAAAAAAGCTAAAATCAAGGCAAAAGTAATATTGGTTAAAATACCTAAGATAAATGCTGGTATTGCTAATGCTAAAGATGGCCCAATACGATGACTAATATCATAACTAATATCACGTCCATCATCCCCTTGACCAAAGTCAAATATAAATAATTTCAGTGATTTTTGAAAAAATATTGTATCTGTAATTAATCCTACACCAGAATTTTTTTCATTGATAAATAAAGGCTTATCATAACCATGAACAATTTTCCAGCGTTCAATTGATTCGTTAGATACATGCTTTTCTCCCAAATGAATTCTAGCCATATCATCAGGTGTATTAACAATAAAAAATAAACAAAAAGTGATGATATTAACGCCAATTAATATAGGTATCGCATATAATAGGCGCCTTATAATATAATAAAGCAATAATAATTCCCTTTATATTTATTCCATACTATTAAAACTAGACAAGCTTTTCAATAAAATAAAGTAAACACTGATGATTAAACTAATCTTTTCTCCGCATAAGGGTAAGATTCTGCCAACTTAAATAAACTAATATATAAGCCAATAACTGAAAGTATAATATAAGGCATAAAACTCCAAAAATAAGGGTCTGAATAATTATAAAAACAATAGGTTAATAACCCTCCTACTACAAGTTGCATCACACCTCCGCTTAATGCAGCAAACATATTAAGCATTCCACTTAATAAGCCAAAATTTTCTTTATTATACTGATCTTTAGCAATCACAATAATAAAACCTTGAAGTGGGCAAACTAACCCTAATATTAAAAGACAAAACAAAAAGACTAACTCTGGCAATTGCAGACTAATTAATAAGATTAAGGTAATTGATTGCAGCATAAACCCTACAACTACAATTGGTTTTCTTTTTTTAATATAATCAGAAATAATTGGAATAATAATTGCTCCAAGAATCATTCCCAGCCAAAAAAAACCAATCATAAACCCAGCTTCTATTGCAGTTATTTTATAATTAAAGGCCAACATTGGAATCAACCAAAACCCTGCTAATGATGCAACTGGTGACCAAATAATAAAACCGAGTAAAGACAATTTAAGTAGATGTTTATCACATAAAGCAGCTATTACTAATTTAATCATTGTCCGTTTTAAATTTTTATTAATGTCCATTTTTACTAATTTAGATTTCTTTTTAATTGGTGAGTCGACAAATAAAAATAAAATAAAAAGAACTAAGGAGATAAAACAAAATACAATTGAAATTTGATGCCAATTATAAAACTGACTTAAATAAGCAATGGGGCTTTGCCCCATAATTGCACCAATACCTAACAATGCCTGTAAAACACCGACAAAAAATGAAAAACATGTTACAGGCAGCCACTCAAGTATGGCACGTATGGCACATAAAAATGCAATGCTTGAACCTAAACCTATCAATACTCGAGCTATTAATAACATCCAGAAACTACTTGTGACATACATCAATAAAGTACCTAAAAAACAACACAACAACATCCACAACGTAATTTTCTTAACACCAAAACAATCAATTAAATATCCCCCTGGCATCTGCATAATAATATAGCTTATAAAAAATACTGCTCCCATCAAACCAAGCTTAAAATCAGTAATATAAAACTCTGATTTAATTTCTTGTAAAAACACACTAATTGAAATCTGTAAAAAGTAGTCAAAACAATAAAATAATGCAAACAAGCTAATAACTATTAGTCCTATTTTACTTATATCGTCCTGGTATTTCTGTTGATATTTTAACAACATATTTAGCTATCCTTGAAAATTAATCACACCAGATTAATTAATTATTACTATAGTTATAGTAAAGCTAACCTAGTTAGATAAAAAGGATGTTTTATGAAATATCGTACTCTGGCAAGTGTGCTATTTTTTAGTATGATTTATATAAATGGTTATGCTGGCAATACTGCTGTAAATTCACTTGGATTTAAAGGCACTGCTATGCAAGCTTTTGTCGCTGTTGCAGATGACCCATCAGCAATTTATTATAACCCAGCAGGCATTACACAAATCAAACAACCCATGCTTGAAACTAATATTGAGCTATATCATCCGAATGTAAAATATGAAAATAGCAATAATAATACTACAACTACTTCTAATCCTTATGCTATCAGCCCAAATGTCTTTTTTGTCACGCCAATTAATAATGATTGGTATTTTGGCATAGGTTTATATACTCCATTTGCTCGCTCAACTGATTACGACACCAATGCAGCAACTTATAACTCAAGAATGAGATCAACTTTTTTAAGAACTGATTTAGTACCTACACTGGCCTGGCAAGTTACGCCTTATTTGTCAGTTGCACTAAGTGCTGTTATCTCTTATGGTGAAGTAAAGTTAGATGTATTAGGGCAAAATGAATCAGCCGATGGTTTTGGCGCAACAGCTCAAATAGGTGCATTATGGAAAGTAACACCAACTTTTCAAATTGGCCTTGATTATCGTGGACCTGAAGTCATTCATATGGATGGTTCTGGTTCATCTTCTCTAGCGAGTGGAGACTTTACAACTGACGTTAAATATCCAGGCGTTTTAAGTGCTGGATTTGCTTGGCAATTATTACCTAAATGGTTAATTAGTTTTCAATATGACTATGAAATGTGGTCCTATGTACAAGGTGTTACTAGATATTATGGTAATACAGGAGTTACTAATTCCATCGATGCACATAATTCAAGTAATTACCGCCTGGGTACTGCTTATACAATAAATGATAAAAATAAAGTATTTGCTGGCATGAGTTATAACCAAGCAGCAATACCAGCTGATAACCTAGTACCTGCAGTGCCTGATTATGATGCAGTTATTGCTTCATTAGGCTACAGTTATACACTAAATCAATGGCAATTTAATCTTGCCTATGAATTTGCTTATCTTATCTCGCGTACGAGTAATGCAACAGGATTCTTTAACTTTGCTGGTCAATACTATGGATATAATCAACATATTGTTCTAGGCATTAATTACCTTTGGTAAATTGTTTATCTTCTAACCATTTTTCTAGTTGCTCATAAGCTAATGGCCTCGAGAAATAAAACCCTTGAATCTGATCGCAACCGAGTTCTTTTAAGTAGTTAACTTGACTTAACTTTTCAACACCTTCTGCAACTGTAACTAAGTTAAATGTTTTAGCCATAGCAATAATTACAGTTATCAAATCTTTATCAATTGACTTGGTATTAATTTTATCAATAAATGACTTATCAATTTTTAATTTACCTAAAGGGTATTGATGTAGTGTCCCTAAGTTAGAATAGCCTGTACCAAAATCATCTAATAAAAATTCAACATCTAGCTCTCTTAGTTTATTCATTAAATCTAAACTATTTTGATCGTTTGAAGCCATAAATGTCTCTGTAATTTCTAACCCTAATAAATTTGCAGGAAACTTCGTTTCTTTTAATACTTGTTTAACATATTGAACAAAAGCCATATTTTTAATTTGTGCTCCTGCGACATTAACGGATAACTTAAGATTTAATCCAAAAGCATCATTTATTTTCTTAAGATCATCACATGCTTTCTTTAATACCCAATTACCAATCTCTAAAATTAAACCAAACTCTTCAGCAATATCAATCACTCGCCTTAGTTCAATATTACGTTGTTTAAGAAAGTTAAAACGTACTAATGCCTCAACAGAAACGATCTGTTCTGTCTCAATATCAATAATTGGCTGATAAACTAAATGCATGTCTTGTTTTTCAATCGCCTCTTTTAATGCTTTATCAATACTTAATTGCTCTGCAAATAAACGATTCATGCTTTTTCTGAAGAACTGCAAGTTACCTCTACCTGAGTTTTTTGCATGATACATTGCAATATCAGCATTTTTCATCAAGCTGGCTGCTTTTTTACCATCTGATGGATAAACACAACAACCAGTACTTGCTCTAACACTGATCTCTTGTTTATTAAATCTAATCGGAGAAAGAAAAACAGACTCTATATTTTGAACTAAAGCTAGCGGCATATTTTGAGGCTCAAATAACTCTGAAATAATAAAAAACTCATCACCACCTAATCGACCAACGGTATTAATTCCTTTTAGCTCTGCTTTCAATCGATTTGCTACTGATATTAATAGTTCATCACCAGCACCATGGCCTAAAGTATCATTTACGAGTTTAAAATGATCTAAATCAATAAAGAAAACAGCAAATGAAAGTTTTCTATTTCGTGCATTAACAATTGCTTGATTAAGACGGTCTAAAATTAGTGAGCGATTCGGTAATTCTGTTAATGTGTCATAAGTAGCCTTTTTCAATAACTCTGCTTCAAGTTGCTTACGCGCATTAATATTCATCAACATGCATACATAGTGATCAACTTTTTTATCTTCATCTCTGACAGGCGTTAATTGCAATTCACACCATATTTGATTTGCATATTTACCTTGAATTAACACTTCACGCATTACATGTTTATTGTTTTTAACTGCTAATTCTAATGTTGATATATCCACATTTAAATTCATATTATGTTGTTTGAAGAAGCTAAAAACGCCTTCACCAATAACCTCATCTCTTTGAATTCCTGTTAAATCAGTAAATGCTGGGTTAACATCCTCAATAACTAGTGTATTTTTATCTTTTTCTGCAATAATAATGCCATTAGTACTTGCATCAATTGTTTGTTTTCTTAGATTCAAATATTTCTCATGACGTTTTTTCTCTGAAATATCTCTAAAACTCCAAACATGGCCAATGACTTCATCAGAGACAATTTGTGGTTGGTAGTATCGCTCAACAATACGGCCATCTTTAAATAACATTTCTCCACAATTGCCTTCTACTGGGTTGGTATATTTTTCTGTTACTAATGTAACTAATTCTTGAGGGTCAACTACTTGAGATAAAACATAATTTAAGCCTGCTGTTTCATCTTGAGAATTTAAAACTTCAGGTGGTATTCGATACAAATCTATAAATTTCTGATTAAAACCAATAATTTTACCTTCTTTACTAATCATTAAAATACAATCAACAGTTGCTTCAATGGTTGCCTTCATCATGGCTAACGATTCTTCTAACTGTTTTGACTTCGTTAATAATTGAAGGTGATTGGCATTTTTTGTATCAGAAGTGACTTCAATTTCACTGTCCATATCAAAATTTAAATTATCCAGTGAAATACTTGCATGGCGCATCTCCCAAATATGCAAATAGTATTCAATGACATTATCTTTTTTATTATCTTTAACATTTAGCTGTTTTCTTATACTATTTAAATCAGGTCTTTGACCAGCATTTAAAAGCTTAGTAATTGCCTCCACAACTTGATCAAAATCATCTTGATAATTGTTTTCAACTGAAACTTTTCCTACTTTAGATACAGTTGCACCTGTTTTAGGTTTACTCATTTACTGTCACCATCACTTTAATTTAATTACAGCTTATAAATAAGTATAGATAACATTCAAACTTTTTTCTTCTTTAAATAAAGTTGTTAAAAATGCCATCTACTGCTATGAAATAAGTTATGGGTAAATTACTTTAAGGCAAAACATATGAATGAATATCATCAATTTATCATTATTGGCGCAGGACCTGCAGGCCTACAGATGGGCTACGACTTGCAAAAATTAAATCTTGATTATGTAGTTTTAGAACAAGATCAATCAGCAGGTGGTTTTTTTAAAAAATTCCCCATCCATCGAACACTTATTTCCATTAACAAGCCAAATACAGGGTTTGATAATAGAGAAAAAAATTTACGTTGGGATTGGAATTCACTATTAAGTGAAGATGATGGATTATTGTTTGAGCAATTTTCTAAAGATTACTTTCCCAATGCTGATTTCATGCTTGACTATCTAAATGAATTTCAAAATAAATATCAAATTAATACGCACTTTGACACTCAAATTACCGAGGTGAATAAAGAAGGGGATTTATTTATTATAAAAACCAATACTCAAAAGACCTATAGCTGTCATGTATTAATTGTTGCAACCGGTGTCTCTAGTGCCTATATCCCACCAATTAAAGGCTTTGAATTAACTGAGAAATATTTTGATTTAAGCCTAGATAAATCAAAATATAAAAATAAACGTGTATTAATTATTGGTAAGGGTAATTCAGCTTTTGAAACAGCAGATTACTTAATTGATACCGCAAGTCATATCCACCTTGTAAGCCCAACACCTTTAAAATTTGCCTGGAAGTCGCATTATGTTGGTCATTTAAGAGCTGTGAATAATAATTTTCTCGATACCTATCAATTAAAATCATTAAACGCAGTTTTAAATGCAGATATTGTTGAAGTTAATAAAAAAGATAATGGTTATACCGTCACTTTTAACTACCACTTTGCTAGTGGTGAAGTTGAAACAATCTATTATGACTACATCATAAGTGCAACTGGGTTTAAAATTGATGCTGATATTTTCTCAAAGTCTTTGGCACCTGAGATGACGATTAATAACCGTTTTCCAAAGCTCAAAAGCTATTATGAGTCTACAAATATCAAGGATTTATATTTTATTGGTACCTTAATGCAAAGTCGTGATTTTAAGCGGAAACAGTCAGGGTTTATTCATGGATTTAGATATAATGTACGATTTTTATCTCAGTATCTTAATTGGCGCTATAATAAACAATCTATGCCTTGTGAAACCATTCGTTTAACCATAGAAGAGATTAAAAATAAAATACTATCTATAATCGATACCTCTTCTGCACTTTGGCAGCAGACTGGTTATTTCTGTGATGTCATTGCTTTGGATAAGGCGAGTAATCATGCAATACATTTTGCATCTCTGCCACTTGATTATGTTTATGAAAATCATCTAGGCTATGATGATTATTTGACTATCACACTTGAATTTGGACAAGAAATTATTGATAAACAAGCAGATGTGTTTCAAGTTGATCGGGTACATAAACATGACCATGCCAATGCAGATAAATCAACTTTTATTCATCCAATTATTCGCTATTATCATAAGAATAAACTATATGCTGTTCATCATATCATCGAAGATCTAGAAGCATTATGGATTGAACAAGAGCATACAGAGCCATTGGAGAAATGGTTAGTCAACTTAATTGAAGGTAAGCAAACAAGCTTCTTTGAAAATGCTCAATTATTACCTAAACGAGGTAAATTAACATGAAAGATAAATCACCAATGACACAATTAAGTTCAACAATTACAACGTTTAAGACTAAATTACAAGATCAGCATACGCATATTAGCAATGCACAAGATGTAATCTCTTATAATGAAAAAGCATTTGAAGAGTTTAAACAAGCGCCTTTTTTCAAATTAATTCAAAGTGATTTTTTAATCAATAACCCCTATAAAAGAAAATTATTTTTTAATTATATGCAAATATTCTCTGACCGTTTCCAGTTAATGGTTTTTATGCGTCAAGGTGGATGTAGAGATCAACGCTTTGAAGCATTTTTTCTTTCTCATTTAGAAGATGAAATTGGTCATCATAAGTTACTTCAAAAACACGAACACTTTGAAGAAACATTTGATCCAGTCTTAAATGCTATTAGTATTTGGTTTGTTTATCAAATGCTTACCTTAGATAATATTGAAAAGCTAGTTGTCATGCATTTAATTATTGAAAAAGCAGGCGATTTCTATCATTCATTTTCAAATGAATTTCTAGGAAAATTCTTAGATTCAGACTACTATGAAATTCACTCTGAGATTGACGAAGAACACGCGGATATCGATATCAGCTTAATTGAAAATTATCCAGAATTTGTTTACCACCGCTTAGGGCTACTATCTCATAAATCATGGACTATGATGCATACTATGATTGATCGCGTGTATCATCTAGTTACCAAAGGAGAGAAGCATGATTAATCGAAATATAAGCGTTTGGTTAAATGGTAAGATAATTTCTCAAGAAGCTGCATCAATACCAATTTTATCGCAGACATTACACTATGGTTTTGGCGTTTATGAAGGCTTAAGAAGCTATCAAACCGATCAAGGACCTGCAATATTTAGATTAAATGATCATACAAAACGCTTATTTGAGTCCGCTAAAATATTAAATATTAGCCTTCCCTTTACAGTAGATGAGTTAAACCATGCTCAACTAAAAGTTTTACAAAGAAGTAATTTAGATAATGCATACCTTCGCCCATGTGTATTTTTTTCTGATGATCACTTTGGTTTAAATACACTAAAAAGCAAACCACAGGTTATGATTGCCGTTATTCCATGGGATAATTCCTATCTTGATAAAGAGAAATACATCAATGGAATAGATGTACATATCTCTTCTTTTATAACCAACCCTCCAAGAATGGGTTTAAATAAAGCAAAAGCTAATGGCAAGTATATTCAATCGATTATGGCTAATAACCAAGCACAGCTAGAGGGCTATGACGATGCCATTTTACTAGATCATATTGACTTTGTTGCTGAAGGTACTGGTGCTAATTTATTTTTAATTAAAAATAATCTTCTTATAACACCTGAAGTAACTTCTGCACTTGATGGAATTACAAGAAATACTGTTTTTCACATTGCCAAAAAACTTAACCTCACACTTACAGTGACTAATTTAACTCGCGAAGATCTGTATACTGCAGATGAACTGTTTTTCTGTGGTACTGCAGCTGAAATTTTACCAATTCGCTCTGTTGATAAACGCATAATAGGTTATGGACAATGTGGAGAAATTACACAAAAGATTCAACAAAACTATCGTGAAATCACTCAAGGTAATCTATTGGCGTATATAGATTGGTTAAGTTTTACCAATAAAATGAATATAGCTGAACATGAAATGGAGTAATTAAAATTATGGATACTAAACCACTTACTAGCCAAGTACGTATCATAGCAAAAGAAGAAATACCTGCTATCAGTGAAATTGAATTTGAAGGCAAAATTGAGAAATTAGGTGAAGTACGTGATTTTCTATGGCATGAAGACTTGAAAAACTTTTTACCAAGTGATGGCCGCGTCAGCTTTAGTTGGGTAAAACTTGATTTTGGTGAAGTGCTTGCACCCCATGAACATGCAACAGCTTCAATGATTATTATCTATAAAGGCTCTGGCCAGTTAACTGGTGAACTTAATCTTGCCTTAAAAGAAGGAGATGTTGTTGCAGTCCCAGCTCACTCACTTCATGGCTTTGAAGCAACGAATCAAGAAGGGCTTTATGCAATCTCAGTACAATTTGGTGCAGGCTTATATACAGACCCCTTAAACCCAAGAGTAACCTTTGATCATCAAGACAATAGCTATGAAGCAGTGATTAAGTTAAACCAACAGCGTATAGAACAATTTAAACAATGTCGTTTTTTAAAACTATTAACTGACGGTACCTTAGATCATCCTAAAAAAAGACAAGTCTACCTTGATGCGCTTCAAGTATGGTCAAATAAAAATCAGGATTTACTATTTGCTAGACAAGCTATGGTCTCTGATAGTTATTATGAAAAATTATGTCTTGAACATTTATTTGAAGAAGTCGGCCATGATAAAATGCATCAAACTGAAACAACCGGTAATATGATTACATCCGACCCTGTAATCGAAGCAATTGCTTCATGGTTTATTCTACAGATGTTTAAAAGTGATCATATTATCAAAATTGCTTTGATTCATTTAGTCATTGAGCATGCTAGTGACATTTATCATATTCAAGCACGTCCCATTCTTAATAAAACGGTTGATGATGAATACTTCAAAGTACATGAAGCTGATGAAGCACATGCTGCTATGGGCGTTGATACAATTAAACAATTATCAAAAGCTCAATATAATACAGTCTATCAAATGGTAGATAAAGGCTGGGATATGCTAATAAGTATGACCAATCGTGTATGTGAATTGGTAGATCAGGTTAAGGTGTGATTTTTAGCAATTGCTTTATCATTGAAGTAAAGTAAATTCGACAAACAATCCACATCGAAACAGAAGCTAATACAATTGTAATCAATGAAAACTCAAATGATGTAATTTGATGAAATAAACCAATAACCCAAGTTGAAAATGCACCACCTATAAATGCAAAACCATTATAAACTGCTGCTGCTAAGCCATTTTGATGGGCTTTGACACTTTGCATAGCAAAAGCAGAAGCTACTGGACGAATAATGCCAATACCTGTCGATATGATTAACATAGAGGCAATCATCATTAGATTAGAATGATAATACCAAGCACTGGTACTTAAAAAACATACCCCCCCTATTAATAACAGTAGAACACCAATCACTAACCAACGATTTAGACCAATTTTTAGCACCATCATTGGAGACAAACTACTCATTAAAATAATTGTTATCGCATTAATTGCCATAACATGACTACTATAAATAAAAGAAAGATTTCCTTGTTTTTCAAATAATTGAATAGCTATTGCCATAAATGCAAATAAGATCGCATAAGCACACGCATTAATGATAGTAAATGCTAGAAATAACTCATTTGAACATAGGTGATAATATTTTTTAAATAAATGTTGTTGGTTTATTTGCGTTTCAAAAGTACAAGTCTCTTTATATGCAAAAATAACGACTAAAAAATAGACAAGCCCTATAAAGAATAAAAAATAAAAAACTGCTTGCCAATGAAAAAAATAATAAACCCAAGCGCCAATTAGCGGATTAATAAATGGTAATACTCCTATAATTAACATAATAAAGCTAATAGATTTTACCAGTTGATAACCATTATACATATCACGTGCAATCGCAAATGCGCTAGGAATTAAGCTACTTGCTCCTAATGCTTGAATAAATCTTAGAGTAAGCAAAGTTGAAAAATCATTACTTAATGGGATAAGCATACTTGCTAGTGAAAAAATAACTAAGCTTATAATAAGCACAGGCTTTCTGCCAAAATAGTCAGACAATAAGCCACTGAATAACTGTGGAATTGCCAAGCCAATTAAAAAAATACTCATAGACCACTGAATATGGCTTGTATTAAATACCATTGCCATCTCAGATAGTGAAGCAATAAAAATATTATTTGCCATAGGTGTAAGCACACACACAGATAAAATGATATATAACGAAATTTTTTCTTTCATAAGCTTTACATTAAATAATATTTTTATATATGTAAAGTATAGCGCAATTAACTTAAATTCGTTTAGCTGGCTTTAAGTGCTTCTATTTTCATCTTCCATTCCTTGGGGCCTTCTTTATGCACTGAAGTACCAAATGAATCTACTGCCACAGTCACAGGCATATCTTCAACTTCAAATTCATAAATTGCTTCCATGCCTAAATCTTCAAAAGCAACAATGCGTGATTTTTTAATTAATTTTGAGATTAAATATGCTGATCCACCAACAGCCATTAAATAAATACCTTGATTATTCTTAATTGCTTCAATAGCACTATCACCACGTTCAGCTTTTCCAACCATTCCCATAATACCAACATCTCTTAGCATAAAGTCAGTAAATTTATCCATTCTCGTTGCTGTTGTCGGTCCAGCAGGGCCTACAATTTCATCTCTAACAGGGTCAACAGGACCTACATAATAGATAAAGCGATTTTTCAAATCCACTGGTAAATCCTGACCATTTTTAACCATTTCCATAATACGTTTATGTGCTGCATCACGCCCTGTTAGCATCTTACCGCTTAAGAGAATAGTTTCACCTGCGCGTAAATTCAATATTTCATCTTTAGTTACTGTATCTAAATTAATACGTTTACTTTGTGATTTATCTTTTTGCGCAATTGCTGGCCAATCAGATAAAGATGGTGCCTTTAGTTCTACCGGGCCTGTACCATCTAATACAAAATGTGCATGTCGTGTTGCCGCACAGTTTGGAATTAATGCTACAGGTAAAGTTGCCGCATGAGTTGGATAGTCATGAATTTTAACATCTAAAACCGTTGTCAAACCACCTAATCCTTGCGCACCAATACCTAAGTCATTCACTTTGTTATAAATCTCAACGCGTAATTTTTCAATATCTGTTTGTGGACCACGTTTTAATAATTCAGGCATATCAATTGATTCATATAGTGATTCTTTTGCTAATACAAATGCTTTTTCGGCAGTTCCACCAATACCAATACCTAACATCCCTGGCGGACACCAGCCAGCACCCATTTTAGGCACCATCTCTAATACCCAATCAACGATACTATCACTTGGGTTTAAAACCGTAAATTTTGATTTAAATTCAGAACCACCACCTTTGGCAGCAACTTTTACATCCACTGTATTTCCAGGTACTAAATCAACATGTACAATTGCTGGTGTATTATCTTTGGTATTGCTTCTTTTTGAGGCAGGTGATGTTAGCATTGACGCTCTTAATGGATTATCTTTATTCGTATAAGCACGTCGAACACCCTCATTGACTAATTCAGTAATACTTAAATCCGTACGATCGAAGCGTACATCCATACCAATCTTCACAAATACACAAATCATACCGGTGTCTTGACAAATGGGGCGCTTTCCTTCTGCTGCCATTTTTGAATTAATTAAGATTTGTGCCATTGCATCTTTAGCTGCTTGATTCTCCTCTATTTCATATGCTTTATGCAATGACTGAATAAAATCAATTGGGTGATAATAAGAAATATATTGACAGGCATCATCAATACTTTGAATCAAATCTTCAGTTTTAATTAATGTCATGCTACTAAGGACCTTTTATCTGATTATATTTAAGATTTAGGCATATTTTACGCCTCTGTTTATGAAAGTGCAAATTAAGTAAAAGCATTATCAATATTTGCAATAAAAGTTATGTTTGTATACCAATTTTAATACTTTATAATAAATATTAAATGAAATTGTGAATAAATTAAGGATGATGATGGCAACATATTTTGTATTTCCATGTTCTATTAAAGAGCATCAAAATTCACCTAGCATAGAAATAGCTAAGCAAATCGATAATCTTGAAATTATAGAGATTACTTATAAAACTTATCATACTAACCCTAAGCTTAAGGAAAAAATTAAATGCTGTGATGAATTTGATGTTGCCTTAAACCTTGCTAAAAAAGGCAATCAAAACATTATTGTATTCGCAAATATAAATGCTGGTGAATTAAAAAAAGAAAACATTCTAAGTTATGCTTTCTATAAAGATGGACAATTACACGAAATAGCTAATATGCCTTTTGGCATAAATCAAAAAAAAGCTTTAAATGCCCCAATTATGTTTGATGGTAAGTTTAACGCTAGCTATAGCTCCCCTAGCCCACAATAATTTATATAACCTTATCTTCTTGCTGATAAATATAACAACCACTTCTACCTTGATTTTTAACATGGTACATTGCGCTATCAGCAAAGCGTACTAACTCTGTTGCACTCGATGCTGTTTGTGGGTAGATCGCTATACCAACACTTAAAGTAATATGAAATATTTGTTCATTTAATTCAAACGGTTCTATAAATGCATTCAGCAGTCGTTGCGCTAATGAACTAACGCTATTTTTAAGTAAATCAAATTTAGGAATCAAAATAGCAAACTCATCACCCCCAAATCTAGCAACTGTGTCACCCTGACGCGCAAATGATTTTAATCTTGCTGCTACTTGTTGTAATAATAAATCCCCTACATGGTGGCCAAACTTATCATTAACCGGCTTAAAATTATCTAAATCCATGAAAAATACAACCACATGCCAACGATTACGCTTTGCTTGATAAACTGCTTGTTCTACACGATCGCCAAATAACCAACGATTCGCTAAGCCTGTTAAATGGTCATAATAAGCTTGATGTTCGATGAATTGACGATATTGATGTTCTTCTGTATTATCCAAAATTGAATAGACATAACAGCGTTCTTTTGACTCTAAAGTTACTAAATTAATAGACATTGATACTGGTATATGCTCTTTTGAATGACCTACAATCCAATAATGCCCTTGCCAACGGCCAAACTGCTTTAATGTTTTTAAAATTTGAAAACGTACTTGTTTAATCGCGGGCTCATTAACATCAAATTGTGAAATATGTTTGCCAATCACTTCTTGTGATTCATAACCTAGTATCTGTGTTACTGCTGGATTTACCCATTCAATAATGCCATCTTCAGCGGTATAAAATATCGTTTCAATACAAGATAAAAATGCGCGGTCTAAAAGTCGTCTATGGCGATAGCCTTTAGCCTCATCCATTGCGTGAAGTATAATGTCATAAAAATGATGATTGAGTGGTTTTTTCACAAAACGATAGGCTTGACCATCGGTAATTGCATTAAATGCATTTTGAGCTTGTGTTTTATCTAAAACTAAGATTTGTACACTATAAGGCAATCTCGCTTTAAGACTTTTAATCAAGTCCAAACTTAATTTACTGATATTAAAATCAATTATTGCAACGAATATTGCATATTCTTTGACAATATCAAGTGCAGTTTTATCATCTGATGCAAATAACATTTGCCATTGTGATCTAACTAACTGACGTTTAATTTCCTCTAATACGTCAACATCTGAGGATACAACAAGCACTTTTTCATTCATAACGTTATTGAATTCCTTATAAAACTCAATATTAAACAATTAAAATATAATTATATTAATTGTTATCTCTAAGTATCATTGAAGCGTTTTATGATGAGAAATTCAACGTATTTTTAGCATTTATGTTTATGCAGTTGCTTGTTTGATTATCTCTTGAAGTTCACCTGCTTCAAACATTTCACAAATAATATCACAGCCACCGATTAATTCACCATTCACATATAATTGTGGGAATGTAGGCCAATTCATCATCTGCGGTAAAATCTGGCGAATTTCAGGATGCTCTAAAATATTAACAAATGCAAACTTTTCACCACAAGCCATCAAAGCTTGAGTCGCACGTGCAGAAAATCCACACTGTGGTAAACTTGGCGTTCCTTTCATATAAAGTAAAATCTTATTTTCACTTAATTGCTTTTTAATTTGTTCGATGATTGCTTCTTGTTGTTCTAACATAAATTTTTGCCTTTTATTTATTTTTAATCACGATAAGTATTGCTTATTAAATTTACGCTTTTTAGCTTGCGTAGTACTTGATATCGAGTATCATAACCTAAAACCTTTAAATTCTCAAATTGTGTCGGATCAAATGAAAAATCAGGAGAAAAATATGACATTTGAACTACCTAAACTACCTTATGAAAAAAATGCACTAGCCCCTTATATTTCTGAGGAAACTTTAGAATATCATTATGGTAAACATCACCAAGCCTATGTTACTAACTTAAATAATCTAGTGTTAGGCACAGAATTTGAATCTATGAGCCTTGAAGAAGTCATTATGAAATCTTCTGGTGGTATTTTTAATAATGCCGCTCAAATTTGGAATCATACATTCTACTGGCATTGCTTAACTCCTAACAGTGCTAAAGCACCTTCTGGCAAATTAGCTGAATTAATCAATCATTCATTTGGTTCATTTGATAGTTTTAAAGAGCTATTTAGTAAATCTGCCGCTACTAATTTTGGCTCAGGGTGGACATGGCTTGTTGATAATGGCCAAGGTCAATTAGAAATTATTAATACAGCAAATGCTGACTTACCAATGAAGCATGGTAAAAAGGCATTATTAACGATTGATGTTTGGGAACATGCTTATTACATTGACTATCGTAATGCACGCCCTAAGTATATTTCTGAGTTCTTTAATCTTGTTAATTGGGACTTTGTTAGTGAAAACTTAGGCTAATAGCTACTAAAACTAATTAATAACTACTAAAAAAAGCGATCAAAATCACATTAATCACATTTTGACTAATTAACTGTTGTTTCACCTTGTTGGCTTTCTTGTTGATAAAGCATATCAAAATTAACCGGCGATAAGCATAATTGTGGAAAGCCACCTTTCATGACTACATCAGAGATAACTTCCCTTGCATAAGGATATAGAATATTTGGACAGAATGATTTCAATGCATGGTCTAACTGAGTCTGATCTAAATTAGAAATAGAAAAAATACCTGCTTGATGAATTTCAGCTTTAAATGCTATTTCATCACCACACTTAACATCACAAGTAACAACTAGAACTACTTCATAATGATCTGCTTCTTCCATTTTAGTAAACTGGCTATTTAACTGAACATTTAATTCTGGTTTCCATTCATTTCTAAATGCATGAGAGCCTTGTGGCACCTCAAATGAAATATCTTTAACATAAATTTTATGAATCTGGAAGTTTGGAGCTTGTTCTTCTGCCATTTATTTATTCCTTAATTTAATAACGTTCTCAAAAGATTAACTATTTAGTTTTGTGCAACAATGCATCTAATTTACCAGCATTTTCTAGTGCATACAAATCATCACAGCCACCAATTGGTTTATTATCAATGATAATCTGTGGTACCGTATAACCTGAAGTACGATCAATCATTTCTTGACGTAATACTCTATTTACATCAATCTTATATTCTTTAAATTGAACCTTTTTCTTTTTTAATAATGCAATTGCCCGTGTGCAATAAGGACAACTAACTTTTGTATAAATTTCTACCATAATAAAATATCCTAGTATATTTTTACGCACAAGATAAGAAAAATTAGCTTACCTTTTTAGTATGAATTGGTAATTTTTCATCTTTCCAAGCTTTTAGGCCACCCTGGAGATTATATACTTTTTCAAACCCTGCACTTTTAAGAATGACAATTGCTTGTTTGGCTGTATTACCGTGATCACAATAAACAATGATCGGTCGTGTTTTGTATTTTTGTAAAAACTTGGTACTTTCTTTTAAATTAGTAACTGTCGTTGAAATAGCATCAACAATATGACCTGCTTGATATTTTTTACCATCTCTTATATCAAGAAAAATAGCCTTTTGACGATTAAGCATATAAACTGCCTGTTGAGGCGAAATACCAAAGGCTTTTGATTTTAATTGCATTAATTCAAATATAACATAAATTAGAATTAGTACTGCAAATAGTGCTGTTAAGGCAATATTTTCCGATAAAAGGATTATGATATTCTCAATCATGGTTATGTAAATCTTAATTATTTTATGGTTAACTATATCTTAATTTAGCTAAGTATACCGATTACTTGATAGATTGAGAAGCAAAAAAATGCATACTGACGAAGCTTTAAGATAATTCATTAAAAGCATTATTTGTCGTTAAAGTGCGTAATGAGTTTCTCACTTAATGTATTATGTAATATATAATTTGGATGTGACTTTCTAAACACAAGACCAACTTTGCGATATGGCTTTGGTTCTTTAAAAGGAATATAATGTATTTTATCACTCTGATAAGGCGAGTACTTAATCGCAACTTCAGGTATAACTGTAACGCCCAAACCTGATGCTACCATATGACGTAATGACTCTAATGATGTAGTCGTACGATCAATATTAAATGGATGTTCACTTTGCGCACAAAATTCTAGCGCCTGAGTTCTTAAACAGTGCCCTTCTTCTAATAGCAACAATGGTTCTTCTACTAAATCTTTTAAGGTAATTTGATTTAGTTTAGTTAACGGATGGCCTTTAGGCACAGCAGTAACTAAATAATCATCAAATAAAGGTATAAATTTAAATATTTGTTCATCAACTGGTGCGGCTAATAAAGCACAATCTAGTTGTCCCTCTTTTAGCTGTGCTTCAATTAAAGGTGTTTTCTCTTCAACTGGGTGTAACTGCATATCAGAAAAATTATTTTGAAGCACTTCTAATAAATCAGGTAATATATATTGAGCAATGGTTGGAAACAAACCAAATTTTAATACTCCCTTTAATGGTTGATGATAGCTTTTAGCAACTAATTTTAAATCATTAACACTTTGTAGTATGACTCTTGCTTTATTAACAATAATTTTCCCTGCCTCTGTTAATAGAATACTTTTATGCTGTCGCTCAAATAAAACGACACCTAACTGATCTTCTAATTTTTTAACCTGCATACTCAATGCAGGCTGACTAACAAAACATAATTGTGATGCTTTAATAAAGCTTTTTTCATCAGCAATTGCCACAATATACTCTAAATCACGAATATTCATCCTACTAGATACACCATTTCTCTTTTGCTTATCCTTTTGTATGCTATTATTTAACTAAACTTAAATAATAACAATCACTAAAATAATATAAAGAAACGGAAAATTAATCCATGGCAATTAAGTCAAACCACTATACAGCAGAAAGTATCGAAGTTTTATCTGGATTAGATCCAGTTAAACGCCGCCCTGGTATGTATACTGATACAAGTAACCCCAACCATTTAGTCCAAGAAGTTTTAGATAATAGCGTTGATGAAGCATTAGCTGGCTTTTGTAAAAAAATAATTATCAAACTTTATCCAGATAGTAGTATTGAAATTATTGATAATGGCCGTGGTATGCCAGTTGATCTTCATCCTGAAGAAGGCATTCCAGGTGTTGAGTTAATCATGACTCGCTTACATGCTGGCGGTAAGTTTTCGCAAAATAACTATCAATTTTCAGGTGGATTACATGGTGTTGGTGTCTCTGTAGTTAATGCCTTATCAACTAAATTAGAAATAGAGATTAGACGTGATGGGAAGCGTTATCATATGGCTTTTAGTCATGGCGATATCTCTAGTGACTTAACTCAAACAGGCACCGTTGGACTACGCAATAATGGAACATCTATCAGATTTTGGCCCGATGCAAATTATTTTGACTTCCCAAACTTTGCACTAAAAAAACTAACTGCACTATTTGAAGCTAAAGCTGTGCTTTGCCCTGGTTTGGAAGTTATTTTTGAGAACTTACAAACAAATGAGTCTAAACACTGGTGCTATGATGACGGTCTATCTCATTACCTATTAGAAAAGACCATTCACCACCAATTACTACCGCCACAACCATTAGAAGGTCATTTTGAAGATAAAACTCAAGCCGTTAGCTGGGCATTAGCATGGGCTGAGGCGCCTACAAATGACTTAATATCTGAAAGTTATGTAAACTTAATTCCAACACCGCAAGGTGGTACTCATGTTAATGCTTTACGCTCAGGCTTATTAGATGCTATGAAAGAATTTTGCTCATTACGTAACTTACTACCACGAAATTTAAAATTAACCGCAGAAGATGTTTTTCATAACTTAAACTTTGTTTTATCAATAAAAATAGAAGAGCCACAATTCTCAGGGCAAACAAAAGAAAGATTATCATCTAGACAATGCTCACCTTATATTGTTGCAAAAGTAAAAGATGCAACAAGTCTCTGGCTTAATAAACATGTAACTGAAGCAGAAAAGATTGCTGAGATTGTCATTCAAAGAGCACAACACCGACTGAAAGCTGCTAAAAAAGTCATTCGTAAAAAAACCATTGCAGGGCCTCAATTACCTGGCAAACTAACTGATTGTATCAGCAATGATTTAGCCATGACTGAATTATTCTTAGTTGAAGGAGACTCTGCGGGAGGCTCTGCTAAACAAGCACGTGATAAAGAATTTCAAGCGGTTATGCCCTTACGTGGCAAAATACTCAACTCATGGGAGGTTGATTCATCTGAAGTATTAGCCTCTCAAGAAATTCATGATATTGCTGTTGCGGTTGGTGTTGATCCAGCTAGTAATGATTTAAGTGGATTGCGTTATGGTAAAATATGCATTCTAGCCGATGCAGATTCTGATGGTTTACACATTGCAACTTTACTTTGTGCATTATTTTTAAAACACTTTAAAGCACTTGTTGAAAATGGGCATATCTTTGTTGCCATGCCACCTTTATATCGGATTGATATTGGCAAAACAATTGAATATGCCCTTGATGAAGCAGAGCGTGATCAATTAATAAAAAAAGCACAACAAAGTAACAGCAAAAGTAAGATTAGTGTTATCCGCTTTAAAGGCTTAGGCGAAATGAACCCAATACAGTTAAAAGAATCCACTATGTCGCCAAATACAAGGCGATTATTACAATTACAACTCTCTGATGAATTTGATAGTGATGTAGAAGTATTAGATAAGCTACTATCAAAAAAACGCATTGCTGATCGTCGTCAATGGCTCTCTCAAGAAGGTGATTTAGCAGATATTTAAATCTATCATTTTTAGTAAGCTGACGTATTTTGATGCTCATTTGTGACTGTTTCATATTTGTAATTATAATAGCCGTAACCATAATTTGGCTTTTTGACCAAATTAAATATAAAGCCATCAATAGTAACGCCTGCAGAAGCAAATTTCTTCAATGTTAATTTAATTTCACGCTCATTATGTTGATTATCTGCAAATACAAGCACATTGATACCTGCTTGTTTCATAATCGATACCGCATCTGTTACTGCTAATATTGGTGCAGTATCAACAATAATAAAATCATAAGTCATAGAGAGCTTATCTAACAAAGTTTGTATTTTGTCACTTTTCAAAATATTATGTGAGCCCTGATTTAATTTGCCTGTTGGCATAAAATCTAAATTTTCAAACCTAGTTGTATTAATGGCTTCTTCTATAGATACATTTGACTGTAATACATCAAGAAAACCTGGCTGGCGCTTGTTTGGTGCTAAATAAACATGTAAGTCACCTCTTCTGATATCTGAGTCAATCAATAATGTTTTTTTACCAAATTCTGCAAAAACTTGTGCCAAATTAACTGAAATAAAAGATTTACCAATATTAGGCTTTGGCCCTGAAATTGTGATAATTTTATTTTGCTTATTCTCTTCAAATGATTTGAATATTAAATTTGTTCTAATACCTCTTAAGCTTTCAATATCTATATCATATGGATCAATTTCATGCAGCAACTCCAAATGATTACTTTTCAATTTCTTAAATTTTTTATACATTTTTTCTTGTACTAATGATTTAGCTAATGAACCAATCATTTCAAGATTAAATATCTCTTCTATTGAGACAGGGTCAGTAATATTCTTAAAGAGCTGTCTTCTAAATAGTATAAAAGCTATACATAATATAAGTCCCAGTAGACCAGCAATCATAACCACCTGCCCAGAGGGTTTATTGACAGGAATATAAGGCGTTGAGGCATGATCAATGATATCTAAAGAGCTAATTGTTCCTGCCTTTAAAATTTCATACTGCTGTATTTGCCTAAAAATATTTTCATAAACAATACTTTGCACTTTTTCAGTTCGCATTAAATTAATCACGACTTGATCTCTATCTGGTAAGGATTTAATTGTTTTTTCTAGTTCCTCACGTTGTGCTTTTAATTTAGAAATAGCCATCTGGGCTAATTTTAATTCAGGGTTATCCGCTGTTAATTTTACACCCATTTGATTTTGTCTTAGTTCTAATTCTGCAATTTTACTGTCATATTGGCTTAATTGTTCCAATAATAACTTTGAATTAGCAGGAATTGAAATATAGCCTGTTTTTGAACGATATTTATTTAACTCAGTTTCAGCACTTTGTAATTGGTTTTCTACAGTCGGCAACTGAGCTTTAAGAAACTTTAAGACACTTGCTGAATTAGCAGACTTCCTCTTAATATCTGATCTAACTGCTGAGTTAAGAATTGCATTTAATATTGCAACCATTTTTTCAGGTTCAGCACCTTGATAATGTAATGTTAAAAGATTACCCTTACTGATTGACTCCATAATATTCAAATGTGCTAAAATATTGGCAATTGCAGTATTATCATGAATTCTTTTCATTGAAAATGTAATACCTGTATTGGCATTAATATCTGCTACCTTAATTTTAATCGTATGAATAGCATCTAATTTAACCATTTCTGTTTTACCAATATCACCTGTAAGTAATAACTTGCCATTCGGTGCATAGATTTGGTACTTATTATTACCTAAATAAGTCACTTCAAAATTCTTGTTAATCCAAGCAGAACTGACATCAAACTGATCAATTTTTATTCGACTACCTCCCCAATCGTATTGGTTTAACCCAAACGTTGGTTTAGCTGGCTTGTTTGTATAATTACTATTTTGATAATTAAGCGCCATTCTATGCCCAATCAATGGAAAATAGTCAGGTGTCACAATAATATTCAAGCCAAGAGCTTTAACTACTGGAAGTAAAACACTACGAGACTTAATAATCTGTGCCTGCTTTGCAGCCTTAGAACCATTATTACTAAATAAAGGTAATGAATCACCAAGTAAAGATGTTAAATTATTACTCGCATCGTCATCTGAAATACTAATTAAAGCATTGGCAGTATAAACTGGTATACGAATCAGTGTATATAGTCCTGCAAAAAACATAAATATAACAGTTGTACTTATAAGAATAACTTTATGCTGGTTGAATAATACCAGTAATGCTTTTAAGTCAATCTTGTCATATTTATTTTGATTTTCGATATTTTTCATTCTAATAACCCATTACGTTTGTATTAACCACCAATACTAATAGCTAATGCTGCAGTCGATATTCCTAAACTTAAAATTGGAGCAACATAACCAATAACTTGGCCAACATTAGCAATTTTGCTTGTTGCAACAAATACAATATCATGTGGCATAAGATCAAATTCAGCTGCTAATAACAATGCATCAGGTGATTTTAAGTTAATTGAGTAAACTTCCGGTATATTTTTATAATTTCTAATAACATAGGTATATTCTGGCTCAGACTCACTAGTTACACCACCTGCTGCAACAATAGCATCACGTAATGACATTCTGTCATCTAACATATTGAAGACGCCTGTTTTCTTTGTTTGTCCAATAACATAAACTTGGTAAAGTCTATTATCGGGGACATACACAATGCTACCTTTTTCTAAAATCCAATTTTCCGAAGTGTTTACTGGAGAACGCAATGTATCAAGATTAATAATACTCGTTGCACCATTTTGTTTAACAACAACATGACGAGTATCAGCACAAACTGTTTGTTGATTATCTGTGCTATTTGTTAGTGCATTGCCACAACGCAAAGGCCCACCTGCTGCATTAACCGCATCTAATACTGTGATTGGCACATTTGTTACAGGTATCATTTTAGGTTCTCTTACCGCACCCATCACATTAATTTTTTGACTTTGAAAGTCAATTATTTGTACAGTTACTTGTGGATCTTTAAGGTATTTAGACAATTTTTCTGTAATTAAATCACGTGCTTGGGATACCGTTAGTCCTACAATTTTGACATAACCAATATAGGGGTAAAAAATTTCTCCTTCACTGTTAACTGTAAACCCAGACAATCTTGTATCATTGACATCATTAACTAAAGTACTTTGTGCAGTTAAGCTATTATAATCCCATACTTTAATGCTAACCACATCTTGATTACCAATTAAATAATCATAACCTTTTGCAGATGCACTAAAGCCTTTAGGTTTTTTATAATTGTATTTAAACTTTTTTTCATATGCTTGGCGTTGATGACGTTGCTGAAGTATCAATTGAGGTGTGATAGGAATTAAATTTGCTTTTTGCGCTTGGTTTTGTGCATTTAATGTAGGCGTAAACTCATCGTGTTCTGTCATATACATCCCAGGGAAAGTACAACCACTAAAAAATAATACGCCAATAAATAATAATAAATATTTTATAATAGACAGTTTTTTCAATGATTTCTCCAGACTTTTTTTATCCATATATCCATACAACTATTAATATCAACAGCCATTTTTTCAAAAGCATCTTTGGGTTTATTATAGGGATCAATAATCTCTAAGTTATTTAACCATTTCCCTAAAAGGTGAGCTTTACCTATTGCAAAAGGAAAATTAAGTTTAAGGTAGTCAATACATTCACTATTAACTGCAAGTAGTAAATCTGTGCTAATTAATTGTGTTATGCTTACTTGCCTTGCTTTATGCTCTCTAATATCAAAACCATAATATTCTGATACACTTTGTGCCTCTTCTGCAGCAGAATGATCAACCAAAGCTTTTATGCCAGCTGAAGCCACTTGAATATTTTCATTGATATTTTTTTTTAAATAACCTTCAGCGTAAGGGCTTCTGCATATATTACCAACACAGAGAATTAATACATTATTAAACAAACGGTGACAACTCCTGTAAATTCTTTAAGTTTATCCATAACAGTGATCGTAACAATATTCCACAGCCGTAATGTATAATAGCTTTTGACTTATTTCAACTTAAAGTTACTTAAGAGATTACAATTTATCTAAAATAAATCGCATAAAAAATTATCAACAAATAGACTAAAAATATTATATCATCATTTACATAACTATTTATCCATACTAACCTTTAAACTAGAAACTGGACTAGATGGATGTAAATCATATGAAATGGAAGCATAATTATATAATTAACTTAATCACAATCTTAGCATTTATGGTGTTAAGTACAGCCTATGCTGATACATCAACAACAGGCGCATCAACTACTTCATCAGCTGCTTTAACTAGTGCAGCTGACTCTCCTCAGTCAAAAGATTATTTTTTCACAAAAGATTATCAGAAAGTAGCAACATTACCTGCCTTTAGCCTTGGCGCTCCTGTAGGATTAGTGCCATCATGGGGTGTTATTTTTGCTGGTGCAGGTGGATTAACCAATAGTCCGTCATCAAATGACGTTGATGGTAGTCTTGCTTTTGGTTTTGGTATTGGGGATGCAATTAAAAATGTTGGCGGTGCAATTAGCTTAGGCATTGGTAGCGTCGACCCAACTGATGGTGGTGAATTTAACCGAGGCAATTTTGGTGTATCACTAGGACACTTCTTTACTAAAACACTCACAGCCATATCAGTTGGTGGACTAAATTTAGGTGGTTGGAATGATGGAGGCTCTGATGCCATGGATCCTTCATTTTATGGTGCTATTACACAAATATTACCTAATGATTACTTCCCAGTCATTCTAAATTTAGGTGTTGGTAATAATTCATTTTACTACCTAAAAAGTGATCAAAGACCAACTACACATGTTGGTGTATTTGGTTCAGCAGCTGTTTATATTCTGCCACAATTAAGTGCAATTGTTGATTATACTTCTGGCGTTACCACAGCAGGTGTCGGTATTGTCCCTATTGCAGCATGGCCGATCTCAATTACTTTATCTGTTTATGATATATTTGAATATGTACCTGATCATCCTAGAGTGTCATTTATGGGTTCTATTTCCTATGCATATACTTTCTAACCATTTTTCAAGGAGTATTTTAAAATGAATCGCGTGTTAACTCATTTAATAATTGCTTTTTCGACTTTAATATTTAGCGCATTAACTTATGGCGCACCTAATGATCAAAATAGCTCTGATGGTTCTGCAACTTCCCAAACACCAGGAAGCACGTCATCAGGTAGTGGAGGTGGAACGCCTGCAACAGGCGGCCGCGGTATTGGTGCAGCATTTACTGCTGCAATCACTGGTACGAATGGCTCAACCACCGCTGCTGCAAATAATGCAACTTTTAACGCCATCGCTGAGCAGACTAATAACACACCTTATAGCTATCGGTAATCTTTAATATATGACAAAAACACCTTCATGATTTCACTCTGATATTTTTCTTTATAAATTAACAAATAAAAATAGCGTGATAGATCAATTATCTTTTGATCAATTTTTTTAACTTTTGTGGTTGCTTTAAGTACACTTTCAGAAACACAACCTAAAGCATTGCTATTAGACACAGCTTCTATGACTGCCTCATTACTACCTAATTCCAACAATACATTCATTGATAACTGAAACTCGCTGATCTTCTTTTCAAGCACATTACGTGTTCCAGAGCCCTTCTCTCTTAATACCCAGGAATAGTCCAGCAGATCTTCTATAGTGGTGTTTTTATTATTCAGTAACGGATGATCATCTCTTGCAACAATTACTAAATGATCTTTTTGTAAAGGTACTTTTATAAATAAATCATTGATTACTTCATCTTCAACAAAACCAAAATCTATTTCATAATTAGCTAATTTATCTAAAATCTGCTGACTATTTAAAATCATTAAGCTTAAATCAATATTTGCATATGACTGGTTAAATATAATTAATTTCTGTGGTAGGAAGTAGTTACCAACAGTCATTGAAGCACCAAGAGATAAATTACCAGTTAATTTATTTCGATGTTTGAACATCTTATGAATTTCTTCCGCACCTTGTATAACCATCTGTACTTTTACTCGAATCGCTTTAGCATTCTCATTGAGTATAAGGTTACGCCCGACTCGATCAAATAACTTAACACCTAAGCTTTCTTCAAGCTTTTTTAATGCTAGAGATGCTGCAGGCTGTGATAAAAAGCATTTTTCAGCTGCATCTGTTAAACGACCACATTGAGCTAATGCCAAAAAAAGCTGTAATTGTTTTAAAGTAACCATATATTTATTTTTTAAATTTATACTATTAATTATATAAATTATACAAATATAAAAACACTTTGTACAATCATCTTAAACCAATAAAAGCAAAAAAAGGTTAATTCAAAATGTTAGAAAATATAACAAACAATAATGAAATTAATACATCAAAGCACATAATTAATATAGCTAAATCACTACTACCAGGGATTATCCTTACAGCAATTATCACATGTATAAGCCTTATCTTAAGTGAAATTCCGCAAATTAAACAATTAGGAATTAGTCCATTAATTATTGGCATTTTACTTGGTATGCTAATTACCAATACCATTAAAAATAAGCTACCTGTAAGCATTAATCCAGGTATTACTTTTTCGGCTAAAAAAATATTACGCCTAGCAATTATTTTATATGGGTTTCGCTTATCATTTCAACAAATTGCATCAGTTGGTTTTGATGGGTTTATCATCTCTTTAATCATGCTATCTAGTACTTTTATCTTAGGCATTGTACTAGGGCAAAAGCTATTTAAACTTGACCGTGATACTTCTATTTTAATTGCCTCAGGTAGTTCCATTTGTGGTGCTGCTGCAGTTATGGCAACTGAGTCAGTTTTAAAATCTGATAGCTATAAAAATGCAATTGCAGTTGGAACAGTTGTTATCTTTGGTACTTTAAGTATGTTTTTATACCCTGTTATGTATCAATTAGGTCTTATACCTTTATCCTCATCAGGGTATGGTATTTACGCTGGTGCAACTATTCATGAAGTAGCTCAAGTTGTTGGTGCTGGCAGTGCAGTTGATACTGCTGCGGCTAACACTGCAGTCATTGTCAAGATGACACGTGTTATGATGCTTGCACCACTTTTAATCATTGTTGGCATTATTCTATCTAAAAAAGAAACACTAAAAGCAAATACAAATATCAATACTACTCAAGCCAAATCATCTTGGTTAAAAATTATCCCTCTATTTGCGATTGGGTTTATTATTATTGCTGCAGTTAACTCATTACATATTATTGACCCTTCGATTGTAGGCCATATTAATAATTTAGATACCTTTTTACTCACCATTGCTATGACAGCCCTTGGCCTTGAAACACATATTTCAAAATTTAGACAGGCAGGCCTAAAGCCAATTATCTTAGCCTTTATCCTTTTTATCTGGTTAATATTTGGTGGCCTTGGTATTACTTGGTTGATATATTAGTTTTAACAATGCAAATAAGCCCCAAGTTCCTTCTAAAATAACAAATTTAACTATTATCAGAAATAAAAGACCGTAAACATCCAGATATTGCACCTTTTTTATATACACTTGCAGGTAATACTTCATCTTCTGTTGCTGTATAAATAAATTGATAGCCTAAAGCTGCATAAAAGCCATTTAGTTTGCCAGCAAGATTAAATGCTTCAATTAAATTTTTTTGATCATATCTATCTAGCCAAGGTTTAATCAACTCTAATTTAAGATTATGGTATACTTTACTTTGTGTATCTAAGTCTCTCTGATAAACAAGATTCCACAGACAAGCATTTAATGAAAAAAATGGATGACAAATCGCTATCTCCCCCCAGTCAATAATACCAACATTGTTTGATATTTGATTAAATATCAAGTTACCATCATGAAAGTCACAATGATTTAATGTCTCTGGAATCTGATAAGATTTTAATTTATCTGATAGTTCTATTAATTTAGTGGTTAATTGTACTAACTTTTTATACTCATAATGCCGTAAACCATCAACTTGTAATTGGCTTTGATGGTTAAGCAAATGATTGTATAAGGTTGGCAAATTATCCAATGTATAATCTTGTGCACCCAGTGCTCGTAGCAAAGAAGTTTTACCTTCAAAATAACGCTGTAATTTTGTATAAAATACAGCGCCTTTAATGAATAGATCAATCATTAATTTTTGATCCGAAAGCGCTCTTAATGATATATCACCAATACTTGAAATTAAAAATGCACATAATGGTTTATTAACTGCAACCAAATTAGGTATATAAGATAAATTTAATTGATTTAATAAATATAAAACTGATGTTTCAAGATAAAGTGATACTGGTGTTTGCTTAAGAAATATTACACGTTTGTCAGTTTTAATTCTATAAACAAATGACCACGGCATATTATTTATTTTTTGCTCAGATTCAACTACTTCACCGAGTTCATGCAAATATTTTTTTGCCCAAATAATTGCCCTATTATTTAAAACACTCATTAATTAAACTTTTAAGCAAGTTTTACACCATTAGGCACATCTTGGTCAGGTACAGCTAGAACCACACCATCTTGACGATGAAACCCTGTCACTAAACATTCTGACATAAAAGGGCCTATTTGCTTTTTAGAGAAGTTAACGACAGCAACTATTTTTTTGCCAATTAAATCATCTTTAGCATAAAGGTTAGTAATCTGAGCACTGGATTTCTTAATTCCAATATCATCACCAAAATCAATTGTCAGCTTATAGGCTGGTTTTCGAGCTTGAGGAAAATCATCTACTTGAATAATGCTTCCAACACATAATGCAACTTTTGAAAAATCATCCCAACTAATTTCATTCATCATCTTATTAATCCTTAAAAACAAAAAAAGCGCCTCTTTAAATTAAACATAAAAGAGTCGCTTTTTAAAAGATATGTTGTAAAGAAAAATTAATTTAGTTGTGATTACTCACCTTTTAATTTCTCTTTAATTAAATCACCAATCGTAGTTGGTGCCATTTGTTCTTGCTGCTTATAGTTTGCACGTGCTTTTTTCTCTTGGTCATCAGATAACGCTCTAACCGATAGCGTCACACTGCGACGCTTAGGATCAAGACCAACAATTTTCGCTTCAACTTCGTCACCTGTTTTTAATACATGACGCGCATCTTCAACATGCTCACGAGATAAATCAGCAACGCGGATAAAGCCTTCAATCTCACCACCTAAATCAACTGAAGCGCCATTTTGTTGGACTGTTGTTACAGTACCTTTAACAATAGAGCCTTTTTCATGTTGAGATGAGAAGCTTTCAAATGGATCAGATTCTAGTTGCTTAATGCCTAATGCAATGCGCTCACGTTCAACATCAACAGATAATAAAACAACTTCAATCTCATCACCTTTATGATAAGTTTTGATTGCTTCTTCACCTGATTTATTCCATGAAATATCAGAAATATGAACCAAACCATCAATACCACCATCAAGGCCAACAAAGATACCAAAATCAGTAATTGAGCGAATAGTACCTTTAACACGATCCCCTGCATTACACTTATCAGCATACGCTTTCCAAGGGTTTTCTTGACACTGCTTCATGCCTAGTGAAATACGGTGACGCTCTGCATCAACTTCTAATACCATCACTTCAACTTCTTGACCCATAGTCACTAGTTTATGTGGATTTGCATTTTTATTTGTCCAGTCCATCTCTGAAGTATGTACTAGACCTTCAATACCTTCACCTAATTTAATAAAGCAGCCATAATCAGCAATATTAGTCACTGTACCTGTAATCACTTTACCCACCGGCAAACTCTCAACAACCTGCTGCCAAGGATCTTCACCTAATTGTTTAATACCTAAAGAAATACGATTTTTCTCTTGGTCAAACTTAATAACTTTAACATCAATTTCATCACCAATTGTCAACATATCTCCTGGATGCTTAATACGAGACCATGACATGTCAGTAATATGTAATAAACCATCAATGCCGCCAAGGTCAATAAAGGCACCAAAGTCTGTGATATTTTTGACAATACCCTTAGTCACTGTACCTTCTTGAAGACGTGCTAATAGCTCATCTCTTTCTTCTTTAGTTTCAGACTCAATAACAGCACGGCGTGATACGACAATATTGTTACGCTTAGAGTCTAGCTTAATGATTTTAATATCAATATCTCTATCTTCTAAATGACTGATATCACGAAGTGGACGAACATCAATTAATGAACCAGGTAAGAATGCTTTTAAGCCACGTACTTCAACTGTATAACCACCACGAACATGGTTAACAATACGCCCTTGAACAATCTCTTCATCTTCACAAGCTTTTTCAAGCTCTCTCCAAACTTGTTGACGCTTAGCTTTCTCACGAGATAACTTAGTTGCACCCCATGTGTTGTCAATTGCATCTAATACAACTTCAACTTCATCACCAATTTGAACTTCAACTTCATTATCTCTATTTTTGAACTGTTCAACTGGTACAACTGATTCAGACTTAAGTCCTGCATCAACCCATACGAAATCTTTATCAATTGCTACAATCGTGCCTGTCATTGTATGACCAACACGCATTTCTGTTTCTTTCAAAGACGCTTCAAAAAGTGCCTTAAATGATTCACTCATATACATTTCCTAATTCATTAACCGATGTCTGGTTTAACTTAAGCTGTATCTTCTCTCATCGGGAAAAAAAGACCAACCACTTAAAAGCAGAAGTATTTTAACGGAAAATCATTCATTTTGCTAATATTTTGAACAAAAAAATGGATAAACTACTTAAATTGATAACGAGCGACTAGCTACATTAGATAAATTTTCTGTATTTTTTAATACTGAAAATAAGTCTTTTGGGTCTTCTAATGGTGGAATCATATTAACAACTTCGCCAATTTGATATTGTTGTGATAACTGATAAGTTAGACGTAAAGCTGAAAAATCTTCCAAAGCAATCCCAACAGAATCAAATAAAGTAATCTCATCTTCTGATGTCCTTGCTGGCTTTTGATTGGTAATTAATTCCCATAACTCAGCATACACTTTTGTTTCTGCTTCTTTATGAGTAAATCGTTGAATTTCACCTTCAATAAATGATTGATCAAAATACTCAACCACCGTTTTACTACGATGAAGAATACTTAGTTCAAGCTCAGTTTTTCCAGGGCAGTCACCGCCTAAGCCATTAATATGTACACCAGGTTTAACCCATTCATCTTTGATGACATCAACATGTTTTTTACATGCTGTACAGACGGTTATGATATCTGCACCTTCTACAGCTTGTTTGTGACTATCACATCGCGTTAATTGAATATCATAGCTTTTCATATTACGTTCAAATCGATCCATTGCTTTTGGATCTGTATCAAAATAACGAACCTCTTTAATATCACGCACTAAAAGATGCGCTAATACCTGGAAATCACTTTGTGCACCAGTACCAATCAGTGTTAAAACTGATGCATTTTCTCTTGCTAATAAATCTGAAGCAATTGCAGCTGTTGCAGCTGTTCTTAAGGCTGTTAGTGTTGTCATTTCACTAATTAATAAGGGATAACCATCTTCAATACGAGATAATTGCCCTGTCGCAACGACGGTTTGTTTATTTGATAATGGATTATTTGGATGTCCATTGACATATTTAAATGTAAATAGTGCATCATCTGCAACAGGCATTAATTCAATCACACCGCCTGGAACATGAAAAGCAGGTCTTGGCATTTTATCAAATGCTTGCCAACGCGCAAAATCTTCTCTTAGCGCTTGCATTAAATCCATAAAAAATGCTTTTAAGCCATGACGATGTATTAATTTAGCTAATGCCTCTACTGATAAAATAGTCACCATATTTACTACTCCTTTTTCAAAATGCACTTAAAAGTGATTTTTCTTCTCTTCAATGATACCATATCCAATGCTAGAGTAGTCTAACGAGATCAATGAATGAATGCAAACCTTACGCCTTAATCTATTGCTTAAAAATCAATCTAATAATAAATTTTTTAACTTTTCTTCTTTTACTTCTACTTCCTTGTAATACCGCGACTGTACTGGCAGATGTGATTTTGCTAATTTTAACTGTGAGAGTGCATAGGCAATTTTCCCTTGATAATAATAAGCTTCAGATAAATAAAAATGCATCAAGCCTACTTCTCCTAACTGATCATAGACTAATGCAAGCTTTTGGTAACTGCGATATTGATTAGGGTATTGAGCAATTAAATCATATAAATACCAACGGGCTTGATCAAACTTTTTTGAAGCAATCAAATAATCAGCATACTGAAACTTTAAAGCTTGTGATAATGGATATTGATTTTTTAATACCGTTAATATAGCTTCAGCTTTATTATAATTTTTAGATAAAATTAAAGCCTCTATATAAGATAAACCAATAATTAAATTATCATTACTTTTTTGCCATGCACCATCTAAATATTCTACAGCATGATTAGTTTGCTTATTTAATAAAGCCGTTAATCCTAATTTATAATCTTTTTCTCTTACCGTTAAGTTTTGATCTTTTTTAATTTTTTGATCATGATTGTGTGGCAAGCGCTTCATTGAGACAGCTAGTTTAATTTTAAGTAAACGGTAATTCTGATAGGAAGTAATAATATAGTCTCTAGCTTTAGTTTGCTTTTTTACACTGATAGTTTCTGCCTGACGTTTTTCTACGACTGGGTGCGTTAATAGTGGCTCTATCGCTTTATGATAATTTACTCTTGGTAAATGCGCTAAAAATTCAGACATTGCTGATTTTGGGTAGCCTGAGCTAACCAAAATTTGACCACCAATTCGATCGGCTTCATATTCATGTGCTCGCGTATAGCTAATTAATTGTTCAGAGGTTGCGGCAATTGAGCTTAAAACACCTGCCTGGGCAACTTCTGGTGAAATAGCACCACCAACAAGAATTGATGCAATGATTGCTGCTGCATTAATAACTAGTTGCTGTGTATATTGCTCATACATTCGATTGAAATGTTTCTGTATCACATGAGCAATCTCATGCGAAAGAACTGCAGCTAATTGTGCTTCATTATCTGTATTTAGAATCAAAGCACTATTGAGAATGATAATATTGCCAGGTAAGGCAAAGGCATTCACCTGATCTGATTTAGCAATATAAAAATCAATTTCTGTCGTTGGCTTTGATGAGTGGCTGACTAGATAATTACCTAATTTTTCTAAATAATCATTCCATAATAAATCAGTATAAATCGGTGTTCTATAACTAATCTGGCGTAAAATTTCATTACCTAATGCTCTTTCTTTAGGAGTAGAAATTAATGCGTATTCTGTAACAGCTTGGCTACAGAGAAATATGTTTATTAACAATATTAAACATAATCTATATAAATGATTTTTCATTACAAATACTATGACTAAGCCTTATTAGTATACCTTTATTAGTTTATCGTAAATGTTTGATAAAAACTGTAATAAAACAGCATTAGACAGTTGATCTTTTCAACTACTAAAATTAAATGATCAAAATAAAACCAGGGAGGGGTCACTATGCCACAGGATAAAAGAGTCAAGCAATTTGCATTACTTAACGAAATTTCAACTCAACTTTATGAGCTTGCATCGCCTTCATTAGCAAATCATTTAAAACTACCAGGCATAGAAACTAAAAAACTGCCTAACACGATACCTAAAACATATGTTCCAATACTGCTACAAGCAACGCCAGAAAAATTACCTAAAAATAAATTCACATTACATGCTGATATGATGCACAGCTATTTAAAAACAAATAAAACTAGCATCCTCTATGAAAGTAGTGGCTTTATCTTCAACAGTGAAGATACCTCATTGGTTGAATTTTTAATTGAGTTATATAAAGCTTATAGCAATGATTCATTTGAACAGCTAATCATAGCCATTGATAAAAGCGCCCCTATTAAAGCGCTAGCAAGCATTGCTAGTATTATTGATACTATCTATAAAAGCATATTTACTAAAATAGAAAACATATCAGATAATCCACTTTATCAACAATTTGCATTATCACAAATTTACTTTACCTTTCATCAGGATATATTGTGCTTTATTGCCAATAATGACTATATTCAACAATTAAACTCCATTCATAAAAATACAATTGATACGATATTAGCCTATCCAACTACACGAATACATCGAATATTATTAATTTTTGAAAACTTGCATAAATTATTGATTAAATATAATGATATTACTGAAATTAATACGATTTCTAATCAAAACCTTAATAGTTATACTTCTCAATTACATGATATATTAAATCAGTCTACTCCTTCACAGCATGAAAAAAATTTTATTCGTTTTTATATTGATAAATTCAAAGATTTTTCACAATCCTTTGCAAGTTTTGAAAACGATATTTTATCGATCCTAGATAAACTAAAAGATAATTCTGGCCAATACAAATTAACTAATATGCTAATAGAGTATTCTAATCAACTGTCTAAATATCTAGAACTATACTTAAAACTACAGCTATGCATAAATCAACTAACATCAATTATTAAAGATGAACTAACTGTAATAAACCCCAGTATAAGGAGTGTACTAATTCAGCATACAGATAACTTCAATAACTTTCTAAATAAGCAACATACAACAATATGTTTATTAATAAATAGTTTTAACAAACTCAATGCTATAGAACAAATACTTAAACCATTTGTTCAATTACATGACCAATATACCTGCAATTATGACAAACCCTATTATATTGAAAGCGAAAAGCAAAGAATTTTTGAGTTAATTAAATCAACTGTAAACCGTATTGATTCTAAGCAGGCCGAAATAGCACCTGAGCATTTATCAACCCAACACTTAGACAATAATGATTATCAAACTACTCTTAACCCAAACTTATTTAAGCAAAGCGTAGATAAGCCTGTTGAAAAATCTAGTATAAATGATATGGATAATTTTGATACTACTGAGTCTAAAATTAATTGCACAACACCACCACAGCATTTTTCAGATCATGATTCATCTAGCCATACATTACTTGAAAACTCACTAAAAAAACATTCACTGGCATAATCTTATAATGTGACCTACATTTAATTTATAGTTAGCAAATTATTGTTTAAACTTTTTTATTATATAATCAGATATTAAATAGGAGAAAATGATGACTAAAATAAAATACTTTAATATTAACAAATCATTGACATTAATATTTGGTATTTCATGTATGCTAATATTATCTCTAACAATATGTACCACAAATACTTATGCAACACAACTTAACAACAAAAAGCCACTTTCCAACCAAATAAGTAGTGATCATTCAATCACTATATCTGAAGTCATTCAAGCACAAAATGCTTGGGCAAAAGGCATTGTTACTATTGGAAATGCCTATCTTGATCATAAAGACTATCAACAAGTTGCAAAAAACTTAATTCAACAATTATATGCTTATAATTATGAAAATGGTATTGTTTTATTTAAACCGACCAAAGCTTCTGAAACACCATTTAGAAAAACAAAAGAATCTGCACTATCCTACTTTGTTGGTGACAATGTAAACTATAGCGAAGATAAAGGCTTTGCCATACAGCCATGGACTAAAGTTGTTTTTCATAATGATGAAATGTACTTCCATGGTGATATGGCTATTGCCATGGGCACCTATGACTTTACTGATACCAAAGGTAAAGTAACCAGTGTTGAGTATACCTTTGCTTATGTAAAAAACCCCAAAGGTCAACTTAAGATCGTACTACACCATTCATCCATACCTTATAGTAGCTAAAATTATATATTAATAAGAGTTTTCATTTTTTCTGCTAACATCATCATTTTCTAGTTCCATATGAAATATTGGCTCAGGTTGCCTCATTGCTTCTTCATTAGCAAATAAACCATCCTCACTTGGAGCTGATGGGACAATTTGATCATCTATGCCCTCTATTTCATAATCAGATAACTCACAATCATAGGGAGCTGAAGGGGCTAGAGGTGGATTCCATATACGCTCATATACTTCATCTATATCTTCTTGAGTAGGCCCACTATGCACAGTATAGCAATTATTTGACTCACAGACTGTTTCATAAAATATTTTAGCCCGATCTATTGGCTTGTTTAAAATAAATCTTACAGCATCACCACCTAAACTAATATCAAATGATTGAATATTACTTAAAAGTTTAATTCTTTCTTGATAATCTTCTTGTTGGTATAAGTCTAAAATTTCCCTTAAATTTAATAACCATGGAAATTGATTACTATAAACTGTTTGACTTAATAATTGATTAAATTGCTCGTAGCTATCTGATAATATATTTTCTATTATTCGTTGTATCTGTCTATCCGGATAATATCCCATCTCATGATAATTACTGCACAAATCGAAGCATTGTTTAATTGCATTTGCGTGTTCTTTATTTAAACTAACTTCATCTACTACAGCTTCAAAAACTTTATAAGATAAACTATTTTTATCTGGCAAATTTTGGAAAAAATAACTCAAAGCTGACTTTAAAACCCTCTCTTTAACATCTGGATCATTAAGTGATTCTCCTTGGTAAAGTTTAACTTGCTCTATCATATCATGTAAATTTTTCACTACTTTTGATGGGCCTTTCAGTTTTCTCATCGGCCCCATATTTTCATAATAAGATAAAATTGCATCACTAATTCTGTCGATATAATTCATAACCACAACCCTTATATTTATAGTCACTATTAAACAAATTGATTGATGTATTCCCAAAGTGCTAAGCCTATATTAAAAAAGAAAAACAAATCTAACTACATCAATTATTGATATATAATGTTAAATAATTAACATAAATTGACGGATTTATGGCAAACTATAGCATAAAGATCTATACTAACAACTTTTAGGCTAAAAATGATTCGAGTTAAAATTTGTGGTATTACAAATATAGAAGATGCCCTTTGTGCTTATCATTGCGGTGCAGATGCATTAGGATTTGTCTTTTATAATAAAAGCCCACGCTATCTAACAGCTGAAAAAGCCAAATTAATTATTCAACAACTACCCCCTTTTATTCAAACTGTTGGATTATTTGTTAATCATACTAAAGATGAGATTGATAGCATTTTAAATCAAGTACCTGTCAATCTATTACAATTTCATGGTGATGAATCTGATTATTTTGCACAACTATTTAAACGCCCTTTTATTAAAGCAGTCAGAGTAAAAGACGCATCTGATATTGAAAACGCATCGACTAATTATCCTAATGCACAAGGCATATTAGTCGATCACTATAAAAAAGATAATTTTGGTGGCACAGGAGAGTCTTTTGACTGGTCATTAATACCTGCTCACAGGATAAAGCCTATTATTCTAGCGGGTGGTTTAAATTGTCAAAATATTAATAAAGCCATTACGGCTGTTTCCCCAGATTCTGTAGATGTTTCTAGTGGTGTAGAAAAAGAAAAAGGCATTAAAGATCATAATTTAATCAAAAAATTCATCTCTTGTGCGAAATTGTCCATTATCTAAATAGGGAATATCTTAATACTCAAAAAGACATACGCTATATTTAAGTTTTATTAACCGATGCATAATGTACCTAGTTTAACAGGCAACCCCCTAGGAAGGAGCAGAGTTCTTAAAGGAAAATGAACTTAAATCAACACGGATGTTGATTGCTCCGACCGCTTTAAAATGTTACTCTAGTAACCAATTTAATTTATCATAAAGTAAACATCTATGGTTATTATCGCAAGTGTATTAATCGGATTAGTACTCGCAGCTATCACTTTTATATTATTAAATTATAACAAATCACATCAAAATGCAAAATACCAAAATATTAGCCATATGCTTAATGGCATCATTATTGGATTAGTTTTCTTTTGTGTTAGTTTTTTCAGTTGGTTTTTATTGCATTAATTCCATTAGGCAAAAATTAATTTTGAATATTATCTGACGAAAAATTATAGTTTAGGTATGTTCAACACAGTCATGACGCATATTAAATTCAATCTTCCAGCTATCATCTGAATTTTGTGCGTTGGCATTTAAAATAAGGGTACCGACTTCTGTTTGTGATGCTGATAGATAAACTGGCACCACATCACCTTTTTGATATTTCTCTGATTTTAGATTAATTTCAAGTTGATGCAACTCTTCTAGCTCTTCATTTGCAACATCTGCTAAAATTTCTCCTTCTTTATCTTCTCGGCGAACATTTGAGCCAAAAAACCTAAAATTCACTGGCTCACCAACAACAAGTCCAAAGCTTTGGTCAGATACAGTCACATTTGCGCCAGACTCCATACCAAATGGCGCCACACACAAAGCTTCAATTGGCGGCTCAAAGCCTGGAATTGCAGGCATCGAAGATTCCAAGCCAATATAATAAGACTGTGCACTTCCACCACGTATTCGAATTACCTTACCTGCTTGAACTTGACCAAATACAGAAGCACCTTTGGCAACACTTAAATCATAATCTGCACCGGATAGCTCAACTGCTGGATCACAGTTAGCTTGCATTAACCAACGATTTAAAACACTTAAAAGACGTTGGCGTAAAACTGATGATTTAAATACGCCACCATTAAATAATACTTTATTTGGCTTAATAAAATCTTTTTGTTCATGACCTTCAAGCGCTTTTTTTTGTTTAGTTAAAAAGTCAGCCAAATGGCGCGTAATAGCAGCATCTTGTGCATAATTAAGACTCATACGACTAACACCACTTCTAAGCCTATTAACCGGCTTATCATCTATCTCCACATTAGGGAAAAAGCCATCTAAAATTGTTTTAGCAACATCACTTTGAGTAATTTTTTCTTTAACTGCTCGACCAATTAACTTAGATGACCTACCTGGTATCACAACGGTTGCTTGCTCTAAAGAAGCATCAGATAATAAGCTTTCTTTGGCACTACGAGCGCTATAAGTTAATGATTGAACTTGCCATGGCTCTAATTTTTTACCGTTTTTAGAAAACTTTTCATTGACCATATAAGCTAATAACCAATCCATATTATCGCCACCAACAAGAATATGCTCACCTACAGCAATGCGCTTTAAGCTTAAATCACCTTCATGCTCTTGAACTGAAATTAATGTAAAATCACTAGTACCACCACCAACATCAACAACTAAGATCACATCACCAATTTGTACCTCATTTCGCCAATGATCACCTACTTGATCTAACCAACTATAAAAGGCAGCTTGTGGCTCTTCTAATAGAGTTAAATTATTTAAATCACTTAATCTTGCAGCTTCCGCAACAAGCTCTCTTGCTGCAGGATCAAATGAGGCTGGAATTGTTAAGGTTATTTTTTGTTGAAATAATGGTGCATCGGAAAATGCCCAATCCCAAGCATTTCTTATATGTTCAAGATAGTAAATAACTGCTTGTAAAGGTGAAAACTTTTCAATATCTTCAGCTGCATTGACAGGCAGAATCCCACTTCTTTTATCAATATGTTCCTGACAGAGCCAACTTTTAGCACTCGATACAACACGGTTTGGCGTTTTAGAAGCATGCTCTTTAGCATATGTACCAACAACCACATGACTTTCTTGATCCCATGGCAGAGCAATTTCTTCTGGTCGAATCGTTGCCGCATTAGGCATATAAATAAATGATGGCAATAATTTATGCTTATCAATTGTCCCTGGCTCAGTTACTTGCAATAAAGGAAAAGAAACAACTTTTTGAGGCTTGTCACCATCTTGGTTAATTTCACTATAAGTCACTGCGCAGTGTGTCGTACCTAAGTCGATACCAATGATATACTTTGCATCACTCATAGCTCAACCTCCGCTGGATTAACGATCGAAAGTTTAGCCTTATCTGTTACCTTCGGTAAGTTTATGCCACTAACCTGCCAGCCTTTATGAACTAATACACCTTGATAAGGTGGCTCACCCTGAATATCACCAATAATATGTATTTTCTGTGTATCAAACCCTTTATAAACGGTAATACTTGAGTCTTCATTTTCTTCTCTAATCGCTGTTAATTGAACATGCTCAGATAGTACTTTATTGCATCCTTGATGAACAATTCTTGCAGCAGCGCCCACTTCTTCATCAGTATAATTAAGAATTTCTTCATGTAGAAAATCAACCAAACGCCCATGCTTTTGTAACAGATGCAGTAGCTGCAAAGCAGCTGTTTGATCATGCTCTTTTAATAACATTGACTCACTTTTAATAGTGGATTGATTAACATCTGCCTCTTTATTTAAAGATACTTTCAAGGCATCTTTATCAGTTAATTCTTGCGTATTAACATCTACCTTTCCAAAAATAAGTGCGCTAATTCGCTTACCCCATGATAGTTTTATTTTCATTATTATTCCTTAATTAAAAACAAATTACTCAAACCACACTAATTTTAGCATTTTAATTAAATATATAAAGCTATCTTCGTTTAAGAAATCACTTAAAGTTAACCTATATCTATGCTAAAATTTTATAAATCCAATTTTTGGAGTCTTAAAAAAGCAATGAACGCTACTTATCACATAAATCAAAGCTATCAATGGAATTATGAAAACGGCCCTATATTTGAAGGCGAGATTCCAAAACGTCCTGATATAAAACCAATAAAACTATGGGATTATGAAATCAATTCCCCTATTGGTATCCCAGCAGGACCATTGCTTAATGCAAACTTCATCGCTTTATATGCAAGATTAGGTTTTGATTTGCCTGTTTATAAAACTGTACGCACAATTGAACGCCAATCCCACCCTAAACCTAACTGTTATTATCTTAAGCAACAAGATAGGCTAAAAGAAACTGATATTTTAGCTGACGCCATTACAACTAGAGATATGCCAGAGAATATAGAAGATATATCGATTACTAATTCTTTTGGTATACCAAGTAAACCGGTTGAAATTTGGCAAGCTGATATTGAATTAGCCAATTATTCAATTGATAGAAATCAACTACTTATTGTTAGCTGTGCTGGCACACCTGGCCTTAAAGAAAGAAATATTATAGAAGATTATGCACTGTGTGCTCAACTAGCAATAGAAGCAGGCGCCAAAGCCATTGAACTTAATCTATCCTGCCCTAATGTTGTCTCTAAAGAAGGAAGCATTTATCAAGATGCACAACTGTCTTCTGAGATTACTCAAGCTGTCAAACAAACCATTGGCTCAACACCACTTATGATTAAAATTGGTTATTTTAAAGAACAACAACATTTAGCAAATATTCTAAAAGCGAATGCACCTTTTATTGATGGTGTTGCTGCAATTAATACTATTCCAATGATTGTTCGAGATGAAAACGGTCAACAAGCACTGCCTGGAGAAGGTCGACTGACAAGCGGCATTTGTGGCAATGTCATTCATAATCTAGCCGTCAACATGGTACAAAAAATAGCCCATGAAAAACGCGCCAACCGTTATGATTTTATTATTTGTGGCTCAGGCGGCGTAATGGCACAAGAGCAATTTAATCAATTTTTAGATGCCGGCGCTGACCTTGCAATGAGTGCGACAGGCGCTATGTGGAATCCTTATCTTGCCTATCAGTGGCATTGTGCACAAGCCCAAGAAAATACCTCAGTTCAGCAAACACACTTATTAGCAGATTGACTCATTAAATAGTTTATTTCGACAAATAATTACATATAAACTCATAGCAATAACAGCAACTGCAGGGAATAAAACTGCATTAGCTAGTTTCAAATGTGCTAAATAACCATTTAATAACCCAACTAATGACCAAGATAATGTTGCAACAACATAAATAAATCCTGCCACATTACCTTGGATATTTTTATTAGCCGCATTTGACATCAAAGCACTGACCAATGAAAAAATCATCACATCGCCTAAAAGCGTTGGAAATAGTGATAACCAATACAAACTTTCAGTGATCACCCCCGGCTCAAACCATAAAATAACCCAGCTGGTAACAACGCCTATTAACATCATTATACATGCAATATAAAGCATTATTTTTTGAGAAAATAGTCGGTATAAAACTGGAATAACTAAACCACTGATAATAATTAAACAAACGCCAACTAAACTTACAAATAAGCCAATTCCACTAGCCGATAAATTAAAATGCGTCCTACCAATAACAGGGGCAAATAAGTAATAGCCTCCCCATGCTGCCTGATCTAAAATCAAAAGCATCACCAACCAACGCAATGTGGAATTTTTTAATATCTCTTTAATATTGTTATACCATAATAACATTTGATTGGCATATGCCTTATTTGTTGGCATATACGTATCTTTAAAATAAAATCCAATAAAAAGCCCTAATATTACACCACCTAAACCAATCACAAGAAATGGCCATAAAAAATAGGCATCTAAAAAACTAGCTTCAGCAATATGACTACTTAATAACGGCCCAAACATAAAGCCAATACCAATAAAAAATTGAATTAAACTAACATAGAGTACTTTATTGGTTTTTTCAGAAATATCATTAATAGAAGCCATACAGACAACTTTAGTTGCACTAACTAAATTGTATATAATAAAGCCAATCAATAAAATCCAAAAATTTTTAAGAAAAATCGCAATTATTGCTAAAAGTGCTAATACACCAATGCCTGCAACACAAATCAATAAACTACGTTTTCTGCCAATTTGATCTGAAATACTACCAATAATTGGATTAGAAAACATGGCCGCAAATTGCGTTAAACTTGCAAAAACACCATATAACCACAGCTTATCTGATTCAGTTACCTCATGTGAAAAAAAAGGTGTCACCTGCGAAAAAAAAATCAAGGTTGCTAAGGGGACTAACATACCAGAGATAAATTCTGATAATGTTAATATGCCATAGCTTTGTAGATATTGCCTTGGCAGCTTGGATACGTTTATCATTAGTTGTAATGTTGGTTTAATTATAATTAACTTCGTATCCTACAGCCAAAGTAATAAATGTCAATTTTCTAGTCTAAAACTTAATGAGCTAATTTTATGCCCTTAACAGATTGTAAAAGCATATCACCATAAGATGGTTTATTGGGTATGCCTTTTACTACTGAAAACTGTTGATCAAATGCTGCTTGTAATTGCTGATTTGAACAATGCTTAAAGCTTTCAATTGCTGCTTGTAATGCAGGGAAAAGTACTCCATCTAACTTAACCAATTCACTTCTTAAAGTGGTTAATGATTTAATGGTTGCTTTTGTTGGTGCATCTTTTGGATGATTTCGCCAATAGCTAATCCAATAGCTTTCAATTTGTTTTGAAACATCAATTTGCATTTGATTAAATAGCATAAAGCTACCAGCATTTAAGCCATGGGCTAGCGCATAATCTTTAGCACCATTTAATACTTTTACTTCTTGAGCTGCGGCATATACATTACCATCAGTAACATATTTATTAGCGGCAACCCCTTTAATCAATTCAGTACGCTCTGCCATTAGTTGAAAGGCTGTATTGACTTTTGTCATATCACAATGATCTGCATAGCTTGAACTAGCAGCAGCCAATGATAGAACTGAAGTTGCAATTAAGGTTTTCTTTTTCATTATATTAATCCCCCTAAAGTATTTTATGTTATTGTTGTAATTTTTGTGTGATTATAATGAAATTATTAGCCAAAAACAATTATGAATTATTGAAGTGATTGTTCAGTTTTTTTTAACTCTAAAACTCTATATATGATTCATTTGAACTAGAGCAATCATAATCTATTTGAAACTGATTTTGTTGGCTACTGTTAGAAACAAACTTGTTAGCATCATAACTCTTAAATAAAAAATTATCATAGGTCTTTGTTGTTAGTCCTTGATTTTTCATTTTTTCTTGATTACCAGTTAAAACTGCATCCCATTCTTCTTGAGTAATATCTAATAACTCTTTTGCAGAATCAAAATAATCTTTTGCTACTTGATAAGCTTTTGTTTGCTGTGGATCACTTACAAAACGATTTTGAAACCAATTAGTATGATGGGTTAAAATTCTAACTGATTGTAAAAAATATGCTTTTGTATCTAATATATTAACATCATGCAAAATATATTTCTTTTTATTTGCATCGCCTGTTACTTCATTTGCTAATGAAACTCCAGCAATTACCTTTAAAATAGTCAAAATGTGTTTAGCTGAAAAGTCCTCTGGCAGCGTTAATTGAGAACCCATTGCATAATCAATTAATTTAGCAAGATGTTTATTATGATCAATTAATTGATTATTAAAAATCCACCTAATACCTTCATTTATTAAGTCATCACGAGCATAAGATCTATTATTATGAATGATACAAAAATCACTTAGAAACCCTAATACTCTAATAGCAGCAAATAGATCCAATCCTTCCTTGGTTTCAAGCTTACTTCGAGATGGTACATATAATGGAGCCATTTTTTTAATAATTTTTTGATTGTCTAATTTTTTGCTAAAACCAAAATCAATTAAATGAAGCTTGCCATTTTTATCAATGACTAAATTATCAGATTTAATATCTAAATGTACCATTGGTTGATTTCTTTTAGATGATCGGCCACTATGCATATCATCAAGTAATTGAAATAATTGGATCGCTAAATCAAACTGCTGACTAATCGATAATTGTCCCTGATTTCTTATTAAATAACTTGGCAATGATTCACCTAAATAATGATATACAATATATTGTTTTTCATGGCCCTTATCACTGATTCTTTTATCAATAGCACCAATAGCAACCTGTTGATCTTGTGCAACTTGAACTTCATTTTCACTAACCAGCCTACCAGCTAAAGTTTGTTGAGATAAATCCGCTACTTTGATTGCATAGAGGCGACCTTCTTGATCTTCGGCTAAAGTTGCTTTTCCACAAGCACCTAAGCCTAACTGTTTAGTATTTATTGCTAAGATTTTTTTATCACAAGCACCTATATCAACCTGAATAAAGGAATGTGACTGATGACTTTGTTTATTATTAGGACCTCTTTGATGCTTTTTCTTAAGCGCATCTGGATTATGATCAAAATAATCTATAGCCGCTTGCCATTCTTGTTGTTTTCTTTCATCAGATTCCCAGTTAATTTTAGTTTTAACTTGTGCTTTAGGTAAATTATTTGGCATAAATCCCCCCTTTAAAAATTAATGTCGTCTTTACGACTACCCCGAAAATATATAGTATAATCAATTAAAATAAAAATAAACTAAAAAAATATTTCAAAAAAATATTTTTAAAAACAGATAGTTAAATTTAATATTGATGAATAAAATTACAATAAATTAATTTTCAAATATAACTGAGTTACTTTGATAAGATTCTATTTCCTGCTCTAAAAATAATTTATCTGGTTGCTGCATTTTATCTGTCAAGCCGAGATAAAACTGTGCATTTTTAAAATGGCTAAAAATGCTATGGAATATCTGCTCTTTATTACTTGACTGATTACTATCATACAAACTTAAACCAATATCAATCGCGTTTGTTACTATTTGATTATATTCATCTAATGTTTTATCTTGACGATTATTGATCTGAGTTAGTAAAGTCTGAATCGAATCTACTCTTTCAAAGCTACGATGTGACTTAGCATATGCTAATAAACGATTTAAAGCATAGTTAATTTCATCTTCACCTTGAGAACGATTAACTGCATCAGATAGCTCCTCATCTGTGATTTCATCTAAATATAATTCAACATCGTTTACAGTTTCCAAACTTTTCCCCTCCCCAACTATATGTGTACTACCATTATCAATGATTTTTAATTTTTATAAAAACTAAATATTATTACAAAGATTAATAGCTAAAAACAATCCCTTACTAAAGATAGGCGATGATGACTTATTGACTCTTATTACAATTCAATCAATCTATTTTCAATGACTTCTTTTTTTTCTCACCTTTCGCCCATGCTTTTCTAATTTTTTAACAACACTTTTATTTGGCTGATCTTTAAATGGATTTTCTGTTGGTTTTAACTCCAACATAATTGGCGTGCCTCGTAATTGAAAAGCATCTCTAAAATAATTAATTAAATATCGTTGATAGCTTGCCGATAATTTATCAACTAAATTGCCGTGAATGACAATTCTCGGTGGATTATGTCCACCCATATGGGCATATTTTGGCTTAATTCGATAACGCCCAACTAAAGGTGGCTGATGCTCACTAGTAGCTAATTTTAATATTTCAGTTAATTGTGTTGTTGGTATTTCTTTATAAGCACTGGTATATGCTTTATCAATCGACTCAAATAAATGACCTACATTACTACCATGTAATGCTGATATAAAATGAATATCTGCATAATCACTGACAAAATCTAAACGTCTTTTAATTGCTTCTCTTACCTTTAGGCGCTGACGATCACTTAAACCATCCCACTTATTAATCGCAATAACAATTGCACGTCCTAAGTGAATGGCAAAACCAATCATATGTAAGTCTTGATCAGTTAAACCTTCTTGGGCATCAGCAACAATAACTGCAACATGTGCATCTTTAATCGCTTCAAGCGTTTTAACCACTGAAAATTTTTCTAGCGTTTGTTTAACTTTACCCTTACGTCTTAAACCAGCTGTATCGATAACAGTAAAATCTTTTTCATAACGAGAAAATGGAATATAAATACTATCACGCGTTGTCCCGGGCATATCATAAACAACCACGCGATCCTCACCTAAAATACGATTGGTTAACGTTGATTTACCTACATTAGGTCGACCAATTAAGGCAAAACGAATGCCTTTAGTTTTTTCATTTAGCTGACTTTGATGATCAACTGGTTCACTTGGAAAATATGATGCTAAGGTATCTTCTATCAACTGTGTAATACCGCGTCTATGACTTGCTGCAATTGTTTTAATATCAAAGCCTAGGGTATAAAAGTCTGTTAACGATGACTCAATATCAATACCATCTGTTTTATTGACAACTAAATGAACATCTTTATTTTTAGTCCTAAGCATCTGAGCAATGGCTTGATCACCTGCTGTTAGACCAGATCTACCATCAACTAGAAAATAAACAATATCTGATTCCTCAATGGCTAATAAAGCTTGTTCAGCCATTGGTGTATCAATCCCATCTTCTTCACCTGCTAGCCCACCTGTATCAATAACAATATAGTCATGCCCTTGAAAATTTGCCTGACCATATTGCCGATCTCTTGTCACACCCGGCATATCATAAACCAATGCATCCTTTGTTTTAGTTAATGCATTAAACAACGTGGATTTACCTACATTAGGCCTTCCTACTAGTGAGACTACTTTAGTCATTTTTTATACTCTTAATGATTTAATTTTATACCTAAAAAACTATTGCCTAAGTTTAGCATATCTAACTTGATTTAAATACCTCATTAAGCGTTTGATTAAGTTTTTGCCATTGTAATGTAACGTTATGTTTATTAGATGCTTGGAATGCTTTAACAACAGCATCTTCAGCACTATAACGAATGGAGATAATGGCTAGATTCGTATTCGCCATTACCTGATTAAATTGAGTAATATTTTTTTGACTGTCATCAATAAAAATTACTGCTTTGATTTCAGTTGCTGATTTAGCTAATAATGTTTTTAACAAAATACCTTTATTCTGCCCAGCTCCAAATAAAACACCTTGTTCAAATGCAACTTCTCGAGGCTTTTTATTCATTAGAGCAACCAGAACATCCTTTTCAGTTAGGCCACTATCTTTTAAATTACCTAAACGATACGGATAATAATTGCCTTTAGGCATTGTAACATCAAAGCTATGACTAAAATTCAAGTCATTGTTATTTAAAGCTTTCAAAGTTGTATGATCAAAATCATGACCTCTTGATGTGATAACGAGCATAGGATAGCCTTGAGTTTTCAAATGCTGAATAATGCTAGGAATATCTTTTTCAGTTAAATGCATATCAGATAGTTCAAATAATAACCCTTGTGCTTTTAATAGCCCTTGAAAATTATTTGCTACTAATACTTTAGCATGCGGTTTATTTTTAAGTAAATGCTCTTGCCAGCTAAACCATTGATCACTACCTAAGTTTTGATTCATTGCCAATAAGGTATTATCAATATCATAAACGATTAATACATGGGATGGACCATAATTATTTGCTAACTCTATTGCTTTCGCATTAAGTGTAGAGAATTGATTACTGGTTATGGTTACTATTTTTGCATCGGCATAGCTTATGGATACCAAAATAGATAAACATAAACCAACTATATACTGTTTGAAGCTCGATAATCGCATCATAATGCTCCTAATTTATTTCATCATCATAACCATTGTCAAACAGTATACTGGCTTAGGTTTAAATCACAAGATATCATGTTTTAGAGCCACCTGTAACGCTAACGACTACTAAACCTGCAATGACAAATAAAATCACTGCAAGATAAACAGGTAAAAATACCCCAATAGAGACCAAAGGCCCTAAAAGTATCGCATTAACTGCCCAAGCAATACCAAAGACAGAAACAGTTCCACCCATGATTTGTCCCTGCTCATGATCGTCAACTTTACTTGAAAACCAAGCCAAAATTGCTGAATAAAACAATAATTGGAAAACTGAGGCTAAAATAAACGCAACATATTCCATTAAAACAGATGGATAAACTGCACTTAATAGTAAGGTTATACCTAATAATAATCCATTAACCATCACAAGGCTTTTTAATGAACAATATTTCTCCAAAATAGGTAAAATACCTAAAATGGCCACAAAATAACCCAAAGCTGCACAAACAAATGATAAGCCTATTTGTGCTTGATTTAAGTCAAACTCTGCTGATAAAACTAATGGGAAATTTTGCACATAGAATCCCCATGCTGCTTGCATAAACAAAAACGAAAATGCTAAAACAACCACTCGCTTATCAATAAACATCACTCTAAAGCTAAAAAACATATCAATAAGCCCTGGCAGTTTTCTAGCGCTTTTCTCAACTTGTCTAGTCTCTTTAAGAAATATCCAAACACTTGCCAAATTGACAATCGTAATTAAGCCACCAATTAAACAAGGTAATAATGTTTGCATCATACTATCACCTTGATAAATCTGACCAATAAGCGTTGTTAAACCTGGGCCAATAATAAAGCCAATTGAAGCAGCTAAAGTGACAAAGCTTAAGTTTCGTGTGATTTTATCCCTTGGTGAAACATCAATGATTGTAGCCTGTGCTAAACCAAAAGAACCACCAAATAAGCCAACAGTAAAGCGACTGATAATAAAAACACTTAAATTTTCAGTCATTATCGCAAATACTGATAAAAAGTAACTTAAGGCAACGCCTAATAATGCAATGACAAGTAAACGTTTACGCCCAAAAACATCCGATAAGCGTCCTAAAATAGAACTACCGAAAAACATACCCAAAGGCCATACTGCCATCGTTAGTCCATAATAGAAATAACGCACAGTTGCTGTTGTATCAGCTACTAAAAATAATTCATTACTCTTATCTAAGATTAATTCTGGGATAATTGGAAATATAAGCCCAAGGCCCATCACATCAATTGCAATGGTCACCATTAATATCAAAATAATGTAACCCGATGATATTTGTTTATTACTCATTGTTATTATCCTATTTTCACATACTCTTTTAAGCTAAAGTTTAAACTTAATTATTTCCAAATTGACTGATAATCTTCTAATGCACCACTAAATACTTCCAATTGGCCATTTTTTATTAAATAAAGCTCATCAACTAGTGTTTTTAGTAAATAGCGATCATGTGAGACCACAACCAATGCACCTTCAAAATTATTTAATGCCTCAGTCAGTGCTTGTCGCATATCCATATCCAAGTGGTTCGTCGGCTCATCTAATAGCAATAAATTTGGTTTCTGCCAAATAATTAATGCTAGTGCTAATCGAGATTTTTCACCACCTGAAAATGATGATAATATTCGATAAGAATCATCGCGACTAAAACCAAAACCACCCAGATAAGTTATCAATTCACGCTCAGTTACACCTGGTGCAATGCGCCTTAATAAGGTTAATGCATTGACACTGACATCTAGCTCATCTAACTGATGTTGTGCAAAATAGCCAATTTTAACACCTGAGAAAACTTCAATTAAACCACTTTTCGGTTTTAATTGACCACAAATGCCTTTAATTAACGTTGATTTACCTGCACCATTAATGCCTAATAAACCAATACGTTCACCTGAGCGTATACTAAATTTAAGCTTAGTTAAGATATCAACTTCATTATACCCTAATACAGCCTTATCAAATGTCACCATCGGGTTTGGCATTTTATTGGGCTCCTTAAACTCAAATCGAAATGGTGATGCCTCATAGATAAATTTAATTTTATCCATACGCTCAAGCGCTTTTAGGCGACTTTGTGCTTGCTTTGCCTTCGATGCTTTATAACGGAAACGATCAACATAAGATTGCATATGCGCAATTTGTGTTTGTTGTTTTTTATAGCTTGCATTATTAAGGGCAATTGCTTGCGCCCGTTCATATTCAAATGTTGAATAATTGCCTTTATAAAGCTTAAAAGCCTGATGCTCAATATAGCCAATATGTGTTACCACTTGATCTAAAAAATCCCGATCATGAGATACCAAAACCACAGCACCTTGATAATGCTTTAAAAAATTCTCCAACCAAATAATTGCTTCCATATCTAAATGGTTTGTTGGCTCATCTAATAACAGTAAATCACTCGGCGTGAACAAGCATTTCGCTAAATTAAGGCGCATACGCCAACCACCAGAAAATGATTGATATGGATTCTGCATCGCTTCATCACTAAAGCCTAAGCCATTAAGCATTTTAGCTGCTTTTGCTTGTGCTGAATAACCATCACATTCTGATAATCTCTGATGAGATTTCATCATTAAATCATAATCATTAATTGTCTCTGCATAAGCTAGATCTTGATATATTTTATGTAAATTAGCATCACCTGATATTACAAAATCAATCGCTTTATCATCGCTTTGAGTGACTTCTTGAGCTAAGGACTGTACACGCACACCACCTTTAAGCTCAACTGTCCCTGTTTGCACCTCACTTTGATGGTTAATAGTTGCTAAAAGAGAAGATTTACCACAACCATTATGACCGCAAAGTCCAATAATTTGTTTTTTATAAACCGAAAAGTTAATACCTTCTACCAAAGTATTTGCACCATGCGCTATAGCGACATTTCTAAATGTTAACATTGAAATAAACTCCAAAGTTTTCAACAGAATATTCTGTTGAAAATCATGTTCTTAATTATTAAATTTACCAAACTTTGGGTACACTTACCCTAAGATTTCACCAATTAAGGGGTGATGACTACTCGCATTGGAGTTGTAAGGATAAAGCAATACAACGCCATCTTAGTAGCCCTGCTCGGTTCAACGCCCTGTACGTATAATTGCTTCATTGGAATTAACCTTTTTATAAAATGAAGTCTGATAATAAATCAAGACATTTAAAAAATCAAGAAAATTAAATCCCTTTTCTATCGTTAAAAATATAATAATATATAATTGGCATTTAATCTGAATCTCATTTTAAACTATAAATATTTATTTTTGCTTTTTTACCGCGAATCTCAACCTGACCTATTTCAGTTAAACAAGCTTTATGTTTTGAGTTTAATTGTTGATAAGTATGCTCTGATAATAATAAATTTGTTTTATAGACTTTATTTAGTGCTTCCATTCGTGACGCAACATTCACAGCATCAGATATAACTGTACCATCCATGCGTTTATCAGTGCCAACCGTACCTAATACTAATTTACCCGTATTAATTCCTATACCAATTTCTACTTCTAATAATGCTTTCTTTTTACGAAAATAATTATATTTTTGTACAACTTCAAGCAATTGACACCCGCATTCAAATGCATCATTTGCTGATTTTGGAAATAAGGCCATAATTGCATCACCAATATATTTATCAATAAAACCATTGTGTTGATGGATTATTGGTTCCATATTAGCTAAAAATTGATTAATAAATGCAAAGGTTTCTTCAGGTGTCATTACTTCTGACATATTAGTAAACCTTCTAATATCTGCAAATAATATGCTCATATCCGCTTCAACATAATCACCTAGTTGAATATGTGTGACACTTTTTTTACCTAATAATTTAATAAAGTTTTTTGGCACAAACCGTTGATAGGCTTTATTTAAGCGAGTTGTTCTTGTATATAGCTTGGCATTTTCAATGGATATTGCAATTTGACCAGATAAGAATTTTAACTGTTGGCATCTATCTTCAGTAAACGTTTTTGGAATCATATTGTTCTCTAGATAAAGAATTGCCGTTATTTTGTTTTGACTAATCAATGGTAAACAAATAATTGATTTAACCTGATGATCACTAATATAAGGGTCACTATAAAAGTCGGGATTTTTAGATGCATTATCCAACACAACTGATTTAGCTGTATTAATTACATATTGTAAAACAGACTGAGCAATTAAATCAGATGAAACAGGCATCGACTCTAATAAGCTTGACATTTCACCTTGGGAATTCATATATGCTTCTATATAGAACTTTCCTTCTTTCGGTAATAGAACACAGCCACTTTGCGCACCTGCATTTTCAATTAACAAATTCAATAGTTTTGTTAATAACTCATCGATTACCATTGTAGAGGAAATAACCTCTACTGACTTTTGAATACTATTGATATTTAGTGAAACATCACTCACTTTTAATGTCTGTGTATTTAAATTAATATTTTTTTCAACCATATTATCTGCGACTGGATGACTTAAAATATTAGAAAATGATTTAGACAATACCTTAGTTTTTGTAAACATCTGTACACTATCATAGCATTGATATGCTGCCTGTAGATAATATCTAGCAACTGTATCGCGCTTCAATTCTAAATAATGTCGTCCAAGCCATTCATTAGCTATTGCTTCATCAAGTAATAACCGGTATTTTTTACCTGCATCAATCGCTTGTTCAAATGCTTTTTCAGCGGAACTAAAATCTTTAGTATACTGATTCCAAAAAGCTTTTATGATCAAGTATTTTGATAAATAATTATCAGGACAGTATTGTGCATATTTTTGGAATTTTTTTAACACTTTTTTTATAATTATTTTCATCTTTAAACGTTGAAAAAATGACGCATTTGATAGTGATTGAATATATGTTAATGCCTGATAAAATTTAAATACATTAAAGTTGTACGAACCAATTAAACTCTTACTAGGTTTACCTTTTAACCGGTTGACTATGTTTAATGATATTTTCTGTGTATCTAAAATAAAGGCTATTGAAAGCTTAATTAACAGCATTCTTGCATAAATCATATGATTAATTTCTTCATTTTGTTTATGCTCATTAAAATAATCACCAGCCAACTCACTAAAAGAAGTTTGATGATCAGAATGATATCTTAAATTATAAGCTGATTGCGCAATTAAGTTTAACCCTGTAACGGCAGTATTTTCTTCAAATATTTTTAATTTTTTTCTATATTGGTTAATATTATTAATTAACTCATTACAACCAACTCCCATAAAATATTGAAGAAAAAAATGATTCCATATTGATAGTGCAGCTGTATTTTTAACACCATAATGTACAGCTTGCTCATAATTTCTTAGTAAATCTTTTATAATCTGCTGAAGTGGTTTTTGATAATGAAGCACAACAAATGTAGTGGTAAAGATATGTTCAACTCTATCTCGTTTAATATTTATTCTATCTGACAAAATAAACACACGTTTTGCCCATTTCAGTGCTTCTAGAATATTTCCAAGTAAACTTACCATAAACATACAACCAGCTAAGCTAGTAGTTGAATTACGATAATAACCATATTTTAAAACTAATCGTAATGTTTTAATATTAGCCTTAAACAGCAAAGGTATATTTCTGTCTAAATAAGCCCCCTTAGCCAGGTTTGGTAAATGGGTAAATATAATACGAATATTTTCATCAGCTGTTTCTTTTAAATTAATAATATCCTCATCAGTATATTTTTTCATTTCTTTATTTGACTTTAGAATATCATAAATTAAACCAATTAAATTTGGTTTAATCGCTATAGATAAGCCAGCCTTTTTATATAGCTCTAAAATCATACACGTTACATCATGATAACGTTCTTGCCCTAATAAGTAATACCCATAAATATTAACAATCTGACTTTCATATTGAATATCATTTACATAGTGCTTTAATTTTTTTCGATACTTTTCCATTTCTTTAAATTGATTAGAATAAAAAGCACATTCCATAGCACCAATATTAATTTCACATAGATAGTTGTAATCTTTTTGCCAGTTTTCATGCTCTATCCACTTTAAACTCATCTGATAATAATTAAATGCAGCATTAAATGCAGCTGATTCCTTTGCATACCGGGCAGCTTGTCTATTTAGCTGAGTAATTGTTTTGATTTCTTCATCATCAATCTGGCCATCTTTTACATTAAAAGCTCGATTATAATGATCAACAATATTAAATAATGCTTCAGACTGAATATCATCACCAAGACAATCTAACAACAACTCTCTAGCTATAATCAAACTTGTCTGCTGTATAGCTTTATCATCAAGCAGTTCGTATGCTGCTTGTTTGATTCTATCATGAGTAAATTGATAAATTTTAGCTTCATAATACCTAGACTCCTGTGTAAGAATATAACCATGCTTTACTAAATTTTTTATATTAGATAAAACTTTTTCTAAATCCATATTAAAAATTTTTGCTAAAAGCTTAATATTAAACTCACTACCAATACAGGCTGCTGCACTTAATAAGTTACATGACTGCTGATCTAACTGTTCAATATTACCAATTAAAAGCTCAATAACATTATCACTAAATCGTTGTTGTTTAACTTGATTAATATCCCATTGCCACTGTATTAATTCATTATCAAAATATATAATTTTTTGCTGGTGAAGTGTAATCAATAACCGTTGTAAAAAAAATGGATTACCTAGTGTCTTTTCATACATAACTTCAACTAAGTCTGACACTTCATTAGTAGATTTATTTAAACTATCAACTAAATATTGATTGACATCTATTTTTGTAAGCGCCTCCAATGTGATTAGATCATAACCTATATTTAATTGTTTAATTTCACGCATTAAGCTTAAAAGTGGATGTGTATTATCAACTTCAGCTTCTCGATAAGCACCAATAATTAAAAGATAAGGAATTTTTTCTAAAATAAATAGTTTAAGTAATTCAAAAGAAGCAATATCAGACCACTGTAAATCATCTAAAAATAAGGTAATTGGCATAGATTGATTAATTAGTGACTTTAACAATTGTGTAATACCATGATTAAAACGATTTGTTGATTCATTACTATCTATGGTATCTGATGCCTCTACTTTACCTATTAGAAAAGACAATGTTGGAATAAAGTCTATTATTACACCTGCATTATCCCCAAGAGCTTTAAGTGTCCGTTGTTTAATTTTATCAAGTTGCTCTGTATTTTTTGTCAGTGTTTCCTTAATAAGCTTATCTAGTGCTTGAGCTATGGCATAATAAGGTATTGATCGTTTTAAATACTCATACTTTCCCGAAATTAAATAACCATGATGTTGTAATAGTTTTTCATTAAGTTTTTGCACTAGCATAGTCTTACCAAAACCTGATGCGCCTTGAATAAAAAGTACATTAGAATTACCAGCAGCTACTTCTTCATACCTTAAAAATAAAATATCTATTTGCTTATCTCTTCCATAAATTTTCTCTGAAGGTTTTAGCTCTTTAGATATATCTTTTTCAGCAATATCAAATAACTCTACTACCCCGTCTTTAATTTTTTGACTACATTTAGTCAAATCATACAACAATCCATATAAACTCTGATATCTTTTAGCTGGCTCTTTTTCAAGTAATTTCATCACAGTATCTGATACAACTCTAGGAATATTTGGATCAACTACATGTACAGGAATTGGCATTTTTGCAATATGTGCATAAATTAACTCATTTGCATCATTACCTTGGAAAGGTAATATCCCGGTTAATAATTGATAAAAAGTTACACCTAATGAGTAATAATCACTTCTATAATCAATATTATAGTTCATTCTAGCAGTTTGTTCAGGGGAAATATAAGGTAGTGTACCTTCTAGAGTATTAACATTCAGTTTACTTGTTTTTTGAGAAGCAATTTCCACTGAAAGTGAAAAATTGGTTATTTTAACCTGGTGACTATCATAATCATATAATATATTCAATGTATTGAAATTTTTATGAATAATATCATATGAATGAATTTTATCTAATGCCTCAACACATGGAATAGCAAATGCTAGAAAATTTGTTAAATTCATTTTTCCATTTGCATCTAAAATTTTCTGAATACTTTGATAAGATGAATCCTCTGTTACTATGGCATGCAGATTACCAGAGTTAATTAACTCAATAACTTTGGGAACAACATCTAATTGTTGTAATGATGACAGTACTTTATACTCATGCAATAAATAATTAATATCCGTCTTAGATGATATATCACTATTTAATTTTTTAATGATTACTCTAGTATTATCCTTTTCTCTAACTGCCATAAATAAACTAGTTACATTATCTTGTGATATCAATTTTAATTGGCTATAACCAAAGTTAACAAGCTTATTCATTACAAACCAACCTTCATTAATACTTTTAATTTTTTAAAATTATATTTATAAATATACAAAATAATATTAAATTTTTCCCATTTCATCTAAAATTAACAATAAAAGATAAGTCAATGAATTATATAATTAATAATTTCAAAGAAAACAGAAATTAAATATATTTATTTTTAAGTATAGAATGTATTATTTGATCAATATATTTAGAAATAGACTTAAGATAAGGCTATTACAACTTAATACCATAAAACGGTCAAGAAAAATGGCATATAAATTATAGCCTTACCTTAAAGCCTAAAGAAACTATAGCTTATGGTACAAGTGTTGATTGACTTGGTATCGTATGCACTTGCTGTTGATGTGTTTGGTTAAACACTTGTATTGCAGAGTTTACATCAGCATAGCTTGTGCTTGCTCCAATACCTAACATACAAAACAGAACGATTGCACCAACGAATTTAGATAAACTTTTCATTATCTACCCTCCTTATTTCCTTAATATCGAAACCGCTTATTATTATACTTAACTGCGTTTCTGGCACATGGAATGTCAGGCGTCATGATTAAGTGATAGCTTTAAAGATTTTTGAAGCTATGCGTCTGATTATACTGCTATTTAATGCTAAAATCAAGCTTTAATGTATAATTTTTTCAATTATTTTTGATTATTTTAAATAAGTGACTTAGCGACGTTGTTGTTCTTGAGTAATACAATGCTGCATCACACGTTTAAATGCTTCAATATCTTTTTCTGGGCAGCCTTTAAGTAAAAAGTCCCAGACTCGATCTGCCTCTTGGCCTAGAGTCATAACCAACATTTGCCCTTTATTCGTTAAGGTATGTAAGACAGAGCGACCATCTTCATGAGATTGCTCTCTTAAAATATAACCATTTTTTTCTAAGCGCTTTAATGAACGTGTTAAACTTTGCGATTCAAGCTTCAGCGCAGTCGCTAAATCAGATTTACTTGAGCGATCACCTTCAAAGACTAAAGTTACCAATAACATACGATCTAAGGGCGTTAGATTATATTCATGAGCAAATTGATTAAAATGCTTACGCCAAATGGATGTCATATCACGAAATAAAACCATTATTGTACTGAATTTTGAAATATCCATCATAAAAACCTTATTTTTTACATTTTGATCATTAAATTATCATAAATATACCGATACAACAATTCTCAATTTAGCAATATACTCACTCTTATTAGTATAGTACACCAAGTTACATCATTCATTCATTTATATTTATTGCGCCTAAATTGTATTTAAGTAATTTCTGTTAGCCACCAGCGTGGTTTTACCGCCACTTGGTAATTATCATCAACTTGATTATTTAAAAGGCGTAGAGCGCCTGCAACTGCAATCATTGCACCATTATCAGTACAGTATTCAATTTTAGGGAAATAGGTTTTAATTTTTAGCTTATTACTTAATGACTCAAAACCATTTCTTAATCTTTGATTTGCGCCAACACCACCTGCTATAACTAATCGCTTAAAGCCTGTTGCATTAATCGCTCTTTTTGATTTAATTAAAATCGTATCAACAACAGCTTCCTCAAATGCATAGGCTAAATCAGCTTTAGTTTGTTGAGATTGATCTGAATTCTGCCAAGCATTTAAAACGGCTGTTTTAAGGCCACTAAAACTAAAATCTAACCCTGGGCGATCTGTCATCGGCCGTGGCAGATGAAATATACCTTTGCGACCCGATTCAGCAAGTTTTGCTAATAATGCCCCACCTGGGTAGTCCAACCCTAATAATTTAGCTGTTTTATCAAACGCTTCACCTGCAGCATCATCAATGGATTCACCTAATAATTGATAGTGGCCAAAGGATTTAACTGCAATTAATTGCGTATGTCCGCCAGAGACTAATAATGCCACAAATGGATACTCTGGTTTATCATCTTCAAGCTTTGATGCCATTAAATGCCCTTCTAGGTGATGAATACCAATAGCAGGCACTTTTAAGGCATAAGCCAGCGATTTAGCAAATGCAGCACCCACCATTAATGCACCAATTAATCCTGGGCCCTTCGTATAGGCAATTGCATCAATCACTGATTTATCTAGGTGATTATTTTTAAGTAGTTGCTTTAACAATGGTAAAAGTTTTTTGACATGATCTCGAGATGCTAATTCAGGTACCACACCACCATATTCTGCATGCATTTTTGCTTGAGTATAAAGAATATGGTCAATTAACTGATCTTTATTCGTATCATAAAGTGCTAACCCTGTTTCATCACAGGATGTCTCAATAGCAAGAACAATCATTAGTTTAGCTTATATTAAGTGCTTGGCGAACATAGCTTTCGAATAAATCACCGAATTCAGAGTGCTTACGCGTATATTCAAAATTTGCAATTAAAAACCCAAGTTTATCACCACAGTCATAGCGTCGACCATCAAAACGATGCGCAATTAATCGTTGCGTTAGAGCCAGTTGCTCAATGGCATCGGTTAATTGAATTTCTCCACCAGCGCCTTTATTTTGCTTACTTAAATGATAAAAAATATCCGCAGGTAAAATATAACGTCCAACAATGCCTAAATCACTTGGCGCATCTTCTGGCTTAGGTTTTTCAACCAAATGTTCAATCGATAAATCATCATCGCGCAAAGAAACCATACCATAATTAACAGTCTCTTCTTTTTCTATCGGCTGTACAGCTATAACACCACATTTATGATATTCATAAGCTTCAACCATTTGCTTTAGACAGCCAACACCTCTTGATTCAATTAAATCATCTGCCAATAACACAGCAAATGGCTCATTGCCAACTAATGGACTTGCACAATTAACCGCATGGCCTAAGCCTAAAGCTTCAGTTTGTCTGATATAGACACAAGTAACATCTTTTGGCAGCATTGACTGAACTTGCTCTAAAAATTCTAGCTTATTTTTTTCTAATAATTTTGTTTCTAGTTCAAAGTTTTTATCAAAATAATCTTCAATGGAGCGCTTATAAATCGATGTAACAAAAATTAATTCCTTAATGCCGGCATCAATTGCTTCTTTGACTGCATACTCAATTAATGGCTTATCAACAACCGTTAACATTTCCTTTGGAAGTGCCTTTGTAGCAGGCAGAAATCGCGTACCTAATCCCGCAACCGGAAAAACAGCCTTTTTAATCATTATAATTTACTCTTTGTATCTTTAGTTTTGTGCTTACTTTTCCTAGCACACCTACCTTTACAATAGCCTACTAGTATACCCAATATAGCGCCAATGACAAATGCAATTAAAATAATTATCACCAAAGGTAAAGTAATTTCTCCAAAGAAATAATTTAATAATACAACATGCGCATTTAAAATTGAAAATGCGATAATAATAACCAATACGATAATTAAAAAAAGCCACCACAGATATTTCATTTAATCTTCTCCTTGAGGCATCTGTATAAAACAAAAAAGGCATCACTTAAGATGCCTTTATTAGTTTAATGTATTCTCCAATGCGATAAAAGAAAAAGCATTGATTTAGAAGCTAAATTAAATACTATCTGTATCATCTAGCATATCCGGCTCATCTCCTGCTTGTTGTAAAGCTGCAGATAATGACATTTCAATCTCTTCCATACTTAAAACATCTTCTTCTTCATCAAATGTTTCATGCTCACGGCGACGTTCAAGATGATAAGCAAGGCCTGTACCACCAGGAATTAAACGACCAATTAGTACATTTTCTTTCAAGCCTCTCAGTTCATCAGACTGGCCACTAACAGCCGCTTCAGTTAAGACACGAGTTGTTTCTTGGAATGAGGCAGCAGATAAGAAAGATTCCGTTGATAGTGATGCTTTAGTGATACCCAATAACACAGGTTCACATAGTGCTTCAATTTTACCTTCTTCACGCAATTTATCATTAGCTTCTAGCACTTGAACTAACTCTAGTTGTTCGCCTGTAACAAAACGACTATCACCAGGTGCTGTAATAAAGACCTTACGTAGCATTTGGCGAATCACAACTTCAATGTGTTTGTCGTTAATTCCTACACCTTGTAAGCGATAAACATCCTGAATTTCATTAACAATATAATCAGCTAATACATGGATACCTTTTAATCTTAAGATTTCATGTGGATCAAGTGGACCATCAGAGATAATCTCACCTTTATCTACATGCTCCCCTTCAAAAACGTTAATATGACGCCACTTAGGAATCATAATTTCAACTTGATCATTATCTTCAGGTGAAATCACCAAACGACGCTTACCTTTTGTTTCTTTACCAAAGCTCACAATACCAGCAACATCCGCCATAATCGCAGCATCTTTTGGTCTACGTGCCTCAAATAAATCAGCAACACGTGGTAGACCACCTGTAATATCTTTGTTTTTAGAACCTTCTTGTGGAATACGAGCAATGACATCACCAACTTCAACTTTATTGCCACTTTCAAGGTTAATAATCGCACCTGCTGGCATAAAATAACTGGCTGGAATTTGTGTATTTGGGAAATTTAACTCATTACCTTTTGCATCGATAAGGCGAATCAATGGCTTAAGCTCACGCCCACCAGATTTTTGCGCATCGGTAATTACAATACTACTTAAACCAGTTAACTCATCCGCTTGACGATTCATCGTAATGCCATCAAGGAAGTCAACAAACTCAACTTGCCCTGCCACTTCTGTAATTACTGGATGTGTATGTGGATCCCATGTTGCAACAATATTACCTGCATTTACTTCTGCTGCATCTTCTGCTGTTACAACAGCACCATATGGTAATTTATAGCGCTCACGTTCACGACCAAACTTATCAACAACAGATAACTCGCCTGAACGAGAAACAACAACTAAATTACCCTCTTTATTACGTACCGTTTTTAAGTTATTAAACTTAAGATGGCCTGCATTTTTTACCTGAACTTGGCTATCTGCAGCAGCCTGAGAAGCCGCACCACCAATGTGGAATGTACGCATAGTTAACTGTGTACCAGGTTCACCAATAGACTGTGCTGCAATCACACCAACTGATTCACCAACATTAACCCGATGTCCTCTTGCAAGATCACGGCCATAGCACATAGAGCAAAGACCACGTCTTGTTTGACAGGTAATTGCTGAGCGTACTTTGATATTATCAATAGCTGCTTCATCAATTAAGAAAAGTAGTTTTTCATCAATTAATGTATTTTGTTCAATTAATACCTCATCACTACCTGGGCGACAAATATCTTCAGCTGTTAAACGTCCAAGTACGCGATCACGTAATGGTACAACAACATCACCACCTTCAATTAATGGTGTCATTAAAATACCATCTTCTGTGCCACAGTCTTCTTCAATAATGACTAGATCTTGCGCAACATCAACTAAACGACGTGTCAGATAACCTGAATTAGCTGTTTTTAGTGCCGTATCAGCCAAACCTTTACGTGCACCATGTGTTGAGGTGAAATATTGTAATACCGACAAACCTTCACGGAAGTTTGCAGTAATTGGTGTTTCAATAATAGAGCCATCTGGTTTTGCCATTAGACCACGCATACCAGCTAACTGTCTAATCTGAGCTGCTGAACCACGCGCGCCAGAGTCAGCCATCATATAAACTGAATTAAATGATTCTTGTGCTGTGGTTTTGCCAGACTTATCTTTCACTTTTTCTTTAGAGATGACTTCCATCATAGCCTTAGCTACTTGTGAATTAGCTCTTGACCAAATATCAATTACTTTGTTATAACGCTCACCATTGGTTACTAAACCATTGGCATATTGATCTGAGATTTCTTTTACTTGATCTTCGGCTTGAGATAAAATATTTACTTTTTCATCAGGTACTAACATATCATCAATACCAATTGAAATACCAGAACGAGTTGAATAGTGGAAACCTGAATACATTAACTGATCAGCAAAGATAACCGTTGCTTTTGTACCAAGACGTCGATAACTCTCATCAATTAATTTAGCAACTACTTTTTTAGTTAATGGCTTATTAATTAAAGCAAATGGAAGACCATCTGGTAAGATATCAGATAGTAGCGCCCTACCAACTGTAGTCTCTACAACACCACTTTCTGAAACATAATCACCTTTTTCATTTAATACTTTATGATTAAGGCGGACTTTAATTTTTGCTTGCAGATCAATTTTACCAGCATGATAAGCACGCTGGACTTGAAGTAAGTCAGAGAATAATTTACCTTCCCCTTTGGCATTAATGCGCTCGCGCGTCATATAGTAAAGCCCTAGAACAATATCCTGTGTCGGGGCAATAACTGGTGTACCATGTGCAGGCGATAAAATATTATTCGTTGACATCATCAATGTACGTGCTTCTAGCTGCGCTTCTAATGATAATGGTACGTGTACCGCCATTTGGTCACCATCAAAGTCAGCGTTAAAGGCAACACAGACTAAAGGATGTAGCTGAATTGCTTTACCTTCAATTAATACTGGTTCAAATGCTTGAATACCCAACCTATGTAGTGTTGGCGCACGGTTTAACATGACCGGATGTTCACGAATCACTTGATCAAGAATATCCCAAACGACAGCTTCTTCTCGTTCAACCATTTTCTTAGCTGCTTTAATGGTTGATGCATGCTCTTGAAGCTCTAATTGACTATAGATAAAAGGTTTAAATAACTCTAAAGCCATCTTTTTAGGTAGACCACACTGATGTAGCTTTAAGGTTGGACCAACCACAATAACGGAACGTCCTGAATAATCAACACGTTTACCTAATAGGTTTTGACGAAAACGACCCTGCTTACCTTTAATCATATCAGCTAAAGATTTCAACGCACGCTTATTAGAACCTGTTACTGCACGTCCACGGCGACCATTATCTAACAAAGCATCTACTGCTTCTTGTAGCATCCGTTTTTCATTTCTAACAATAATATCAGGCGCATTTAGTTCTAATAAACGCTTTAGACGATTGTTACGGTTAATCACACGACGATATAAGTCATTTAAATCTGATGTTGCAAAACGCCCACCATCTAATGGTACCAATGGACGTAGATCAGGTGGTAGAACCGGTAAAACCGTTAAAATCATCCACTCTGGCTTATTACCTGAATCTGCAAATGCTTCTAATAACTTCAAGCGTTTGGTTAATTTTTTAATTTTTGTTTCAGAATTTGTTGCAGGTAATTCTTCTCGAATGGTTTCAATTTCAGCAGTTAGATCAATTGCACATAAAAGTTTATGAATTGCTTCGGCACCCATTAAGGCTTCAAACTCATCACCATATTCTTCCAATGCATCTAAATAGGTTTCTTCTGCCAATAACTGACCACGTTCAAATGGTGTCATACCAGGATCAGTAACTACATAAGCTTCAAAATACAAAATACGCTCGATATCGCGTAAAGTCATATCAAGAAATAAACCAATACGAGATGGTAGAGATTTTAAAAACCAGATATGTGCCACTGGACAAGCTAACTCAATATGTCCCATGCGCTCACGACGTACTCGAGACTGCGTAACTTCAACACCACACTTCTCACAGATAATACCACGATGTTTTAAACGCTTATACTTACCACACAAGCATTCATAATCTTTCACTGGACCAAATATTTTAGCGCAGAACAAACCATCACGTTCTGGCTTAAAGGTACGATAATTAATCGTTTCCGGTTTTTTAACTTCACCGTATGACCAACTACGAATCATTTCCGGGGATGCAAGCGCAACGCGAATACGGTCAAACTCTTGCTCTTTACCTTGTTGCTTGATAATGCCAAGTAGATCTTTCAAGGTTATTCTCCCATTTATAACATTTATCAATTAGCTTAAACACATAAGGGCTTTTATCTAAAAACCCTTGTTTACCTTTTTATTGTGACGACTCTTAAGCAATCAATCAGAAGATAATTCCATATCGATACCTAAGGCTCTGACTTCTTTCATTAATACATTGAAAGATTCAGGCACACCTGCATCAATATACTGATTACCATCAACAATATTTTTATACATACGTGTTCTACCTGTGACATCATCTGATTTAACCGTCAACATTTCACGTAATGTATAAGCTGCACCATAAGCTTCAAGTGCCCAAACTTCCATCTCACCAAAGCGCTGACCACCAAACTGTGCTTTACCACCTAGCGGTTGTTGCGTTACCAGCGAGTAAGATCCAGTAGAGCGTGCATGCATTTTATCATCAACCAAATGGTTAAGTTTTAGCATATACATATAGCCAACTGTTACTTTACGTTCAAATGGCTGCCCTGTTCTGCCATCATATAAGGTCATTTGTCCAGATTCTGGTAAATCACAGAATTGTAATAATGACTTAATATCAGCTTCTTTGGCACCATCAAATACTGGCGTTGCAATTGGTACACCCGTTTTAAGATTATGTGCAAGCTCAATGACTTCTTGATCATCTAGCTCATCTAAATTCTCTTTTTTATCACCAAACTTATTATAAACTTCTTCAAGCAGTTTTCTGAGCTCTTTTGCTTTCACCTGCTTTTCAAGCATAGCATTAACTTTATCGCCTAAGCCTTTGGCAGCTAATCCCATATGAGTCTCTAATACCTGTCCGATATTCATACGTGAAGGTACACCTAATGGATTCAGTACAATATCAACTGGTGTTCCATCATTCAAATATGGCATATCTTCAATTGGTAAAATACGTGAAACAACACCTTTGTTACCATGACGACCAGCCATTTTATCACCTGGTTGAATATGGCGTTTAACTGCTATATAAACTTTAACAATTTTTAACACGCCTGGTGATAAATCATCGCCTTGAATTAATTTCTTACGCTTTTCATTGAATTTTTCATCATAAGCTTGACGTGCTTCATCCATTTGTTTTTTCGCAGCTAATAAAGCATCGGTAATTGATTGTTCATCGACACGAATACCAAACCATTGATCTAATGGTGTCTCTTCTAAATAGTCTGCTTTAATTTCTTGACCTTTCTTAAGCTTATTAGGCCCTGAAACTGCTTTTTTACCAACCAATAGCGCACCTAAACGCTGACGAACGACATTTTCAATAATGCGGTATTCATCATTTAAATCTTGACGAACACGTTCTAATGCTTCTTTCTCAATTGATTCTGCACGAGAATCCTTTTCAACACCATCACGGGTAAAGACTTGAACATCAATAACAGTACCATGCATACCAGTAGGCATACGAAGTGAACTGTCTTTGACATCAGATGCCTTCTCACCAAAAATAGCACGTAGCAATTTCTCTTCTGGTGTTAATTGTGTTTCAGCCTTAGGTGTTACTTTAGCAACTAAAATATCACCTGGCTTAATTTCAGCACCAATATGAACAATACCTGCTTCATCAAGCTTCGTTAATGCACTTTCTGAAACATTAGGAATATCAGATGTAATCTCTTCTGGTCCTAATTTGGTATCACGCGCAATACAGGTTAACTCTTCAATATGAATTGATGTATAACGATCTTCTTCTACAACACGTTCAGATAATAAAATTGAATCCTCAAAATTAAATCCATTCCACGGCATAAAAGCAACCATTAAGTTCTGTCCTAATGCCAACTCACCTTTATCTGTAGAAAAACCATCCGCTAAAATGTCGCCTTTAACAATGTAATCACCTGGCTTGACCAAAGGTCGTTGATTAATACAAGTCGTGTGATTTGAACGTCTAAATTTTGTTAAACGATAGATATCAACCCATGAATCACTACCAGCAGACTCTTTTTCATCGACTTTAATAACAATACGTCCACTATCGACATCTTCTACAATTCCAGAACGTTGCGCAACAATACAGGCACCTGAATCACGAGCAACAATACGCTCCATTCCTGTTCCAACTAACGGCTTATCTGCTTTTAGTGTTGGAACTGCTTGACGTTGCATGTTAGAACCCATTAAGGCACGGTTAGCATCATCATGCTCTAAGAAAGGAATTAATGCTGCAGCAGCAGAAACCATTTGTTTTGTTGATACATCCATAAACTGAACTTGATCAGCTGTACTAAACATTGCCTCACCTTTAAATCGGCATTGAATCAACTCATCAGTCAAACGATTATCCTTATCTAGAGATGCCGATGCTTGCGCAATAACATATTTGCCTTCATCCATGGCAGATAGATAAGAAATCTCATCGGTTGCTTTACCATCAACTACTTTACGATAAGGCGCTTCAAGAAAACCATAGGCATTGGTTCTAGCATAACAAGCCAATGAATTAATCAAACCAATATTTGGTCCTTCAGGCGTTTCAATTGGACATAAACGACCATAATGCGTTGGATGCACATCACGTACTTCAAAGCCTGCACGATCACGTGACAAACCCCCTGGACCTAATGCTGAAATACGACGCTTATGAGTCACTTCTGATAATGGATTATTCTGATCCATAAACTGCGATAATTGACCTGAGCCAAAAAATTCGCGAATTGCTGCAGTAATTGGTTTAGCATTAACTAAATCTTGTGGCATTGCTGATTCACGATCAACCAATGACAAACGCTCTCTAACAGCACGCTCTACTCTAACTAAACCAATACGGAATTGATTTTCAGTCATTTCACCAACGCCACGAACACGTCGGTTACCTAAGTTATCAATATCATCGACTTCACCTAAGCCATCACGAATACTGATTAGCTCACGAATCACAGCAATGATATCTTCTTTCGTTAACACTGAAGCGCCTGTTTCATCTTTATAACCCAGACGTGAATTAAATTTCATACGACCAACCGGTGATAAATCATAGCGATCTTCAGCAAAAAATAAGCTATCAAATAAACCTTGAGCAGACTCGGCTGTTGGTGGCTCACCTGGACGCATCACACGATAAATTTCAACCAAAGCATCCATTTGAGAGTTTGCCACATCTAGCTTTAAAGTCTCAGAAATATAATTACCACGATTTAAATCATTGGCATAAATCGTTTGAAACTTAAATAAGTTTGCTTGAAATAATTTTTTCAGAGCTGGATCTGTAACTTCTTCATTGGCACTAACAATTAATTCACCTGTTTGTGGGTCAGCCACATCTTGATAGAATGGTCTGCCAAGCACATAACTTAATGGCACTTCAACTGAAGTAATTTTAGCTTTCTGCATATCTTTAACAGTTTTTGCAGTAATTCGTTTACCTTGAGCAACGATCAACTTGCCATCTTTATCTTTAATTTCAAACTCAGCTGTCATGCCTTTTAAGGTAACTGGATCAATTGACATGAATATTTTATTATTTTTTACTTCAAAATCAATTGGATCAAAAAACTCAGCCACAATCTCCTGATTACTATAGCCTAATGCTTTTAATACAATAGTAACTGGAAGTTTACGACGCCTATCAATTCTAGCATAAACATTGTCTTTTGGATCAAATTCAAAATCAAGCCATGAACCACGGTAAGGAATAATACGCGCTGAATATAATATTTTACCAGCAGAATGCGTCTTTCCACGATCATGATCAAAAAAGACACCTGGGGAACGATGAAGTTGAGATACAACAACACGCTCAGTACCATTGATAACAAATGTACCATTGTCAGTCATTAATGGGATTTCACCCATATAAACTTCTTGCTCTCTAACATCTTTAACTACTTTTTCATCAGCAGAAGCTTCTTTATCATAAATCACCAAACGAAGCTTAACTCTTAATGGCGCTGAATAAGTAAGCCCTCGAATTCTACATTCATTTTCATCAAAAACAACTGGGCCAAAACGATAGTTAACATAGTGTAGCTCAGTATAACCTGATACACTCGTAACTGGAAAAACCGAACGAAAAGCTGCTTCTAAACCAATATCTTGACGATCATCTGGTTTGTGGTCTCTTTGTAGAAAGTCTTTATATGAGTCGACTTGAATGGACAACAAATATGGGACATCCAAAATTTGCGGTAATTTACCAAATTCTTTGCGTATACGTGTTTTCTCGGCATATGAGTAAGGCATTGGATATTCCTCTAAATTGAGTTTGCTCTCTTTTAAATAAAAACTGTTTACCCAAAAATTAAAGCCATAGGGAAAATTTCAGTTTACTGCTTATCTTATATAGCAGAAAAGGCTCATGGTGCATAGACCATCAGCCTTTAAAGTTATCATGTCAAACTTAAAATTACTTAAGTTCAACCGTAGCGCCAGCTTCCTCAAGAGACTTTTTAAGCTCTTCAGCTTCTTCTTTACTAACTGCTTCTTTAATCGTTGTTGGTGCGCCATCAACAGCATCTTTAGCTTCTTTTAGGCCAAGACCAGTTGCTGCACGAACTGCTTTAATGACGTTAACTTTTTTATCGCCAACAGTTTTCAATACAACGTCAAATTCAGTTTTCTCTTCAGCTTGTGCTGCATCACCTGCTACAGGACCAGCAACTGCCACAGCTGCTTGCGCTGAAACACCGAATTTTTCTTCCATCATTTTAACTAGGTCACATACATCCATAACGCTCATTTCAGAGACGGCATCTAGGATCTGTTCTTTAGTAATAGACATTTTATTTTCTCCTAACTAACATAGATCGTTAAACATTTAACGTTTGTTTTCATTTATCTTTAGTCTTTATGCAGCTTGCTTTTTATCGCCAACTTGCGCCATTACACGAACCATCTGTGCAGTTGGTTCATTTAACGTACGAACGAATTGCGTTACAGGTGCTAGCATCACACGAGCTAAACTTGCAAGCGCTTCTTCACGTGTTGGTAATTTAGCAAAGGCTTCAAGTTTCTCATCAGAGAAGATCTCACCACCCATTGCCAAACCTTTAACTTCTAACTTTTTATTGTCTTTAATAAAATCACGCATTAAACGAGCAGCAGCACCAGGTTCTTCCATAGAGAACGCTAACACCATTGGCCCTTTTAATGTTTCAGTCATACAAGCAAATTCTGTGCCTTCTACAGCACGTTTAGCTAGTGTATTTTTGACAACTTTCAGATAAACATTATTTTGGCGCGCTTGAGCACGCAAATTATTCATCTGAGTTACAGTTAGACCACGATAATCAGCAACAGCCGCAGACAAAGCAGTCGAAGCGATTTGGGCAACTTCAGTTACAATCGCTTTTTTATCTTCTAGTCTTAACATTGACTTCTCCAACTTTTGTCTACGTCTTGCTTTTATGGGTTTAACGATGTTATCGGATTGATTGAAAAGTTAAATTTCTCTCCAATTTAGGCCAACCATCGTCTGCGTAGGCCATAAAACACATTTATTTTACGATTAAGCCCTAAATATAGAGCGCCTACGGTCTTTGACACCACAAGCTTTTATACCTAAAAGCTTTAAGGCCCAAAGAATTCTTTTTCACAAAGGCAGGTAGTTTACACAGTTATTGTACTTAAGTCCAGCGCTAATCCTGGCCCCATCGTACTTGAAATACTTACCTTCTTTAAATAAACACCTTTAGCAGCTGTTGGCTTAGCTTTTTTAAGATCACTCAACAATGCTTCAAGGTTTTCTTTTAAGTGATTTTCATCAAAATCAATTTTTCCAATCGATGTATGAACAATACCAGCTTTATCAACACGATAACGAACCTGGCCCGCTTTCGCATTAGTTACTGCTGTAGCAACATCAGGTGTAACCGTTCCAACTTTTGGGTTTGGCATAAGACCTTTAGGACCTAGAATCTGACCTAATTGACCAACCACACGCATTGCATCTGGTGAAGCAATAACAACATCAAAGTTAAGGTTTCCTTTTTTAACTTCATCAGCCAAATCATCCATACCAACAATATCGGCACCTGCTTCTTTTGCTTTATCTGCATTTTCACCTTGTGTAAATACAGCAACACGCACAGTTTTACCTGTACCATGTGGCAATATAGAAGCACCACGAACAACTTGATCTGACTTACGAGGGTCAACACCCAAATTAACCGCAACATCAACTGACTCATTAAATTTTACTTTAGAAGTCTCTTTTAGTAATTTAATACTTTCAAGAAAGTCATACTGTCGAGTTGATAGCACTTTTTCACGAATCATCTTAAGACGCTTTGATAACTTAGCCATTATTCAACACCCTCCGTTACGATTCCCATACTACGAGCGGTACCAGCGATTGTTCTAACGGCAGCATCCATATCAGAAGCTGTTAAATCAGGCATTTTAACCGTAGCAATTTCTTCTAATTGCTCACGAATTACTTTACCATTGGTTTCTTTTGATGGGTTAGAAACACCTTTTTTCACTTTAGCTGCTTTCTTTAATAAGAAAGATGCTGGTGGCGTTTTCATAATAAAAGTGAAACTACGATCACTATAAACCGTAATAACAACAGGCACAGGAGATCCTGGCCCCATACTTTGAGACTGTGCATTAAATGCTTTACAGAACTCCATAATATTAACACCATGCTGACCTAATGCCGGACCAATTGGTGGCGACGGGTTAGCCTGGCCTGCTTTTACCTGCAATTTAATATATGCAGCAACTTTTTTAGCCATTTTTATTACTCCTAATTTCAAAGGTTTGGGTATAGCGCCTATGGCAAGGCTCCCCTTTTATTTACTTAATATAAATAAATCACATTAAGTCTCTTTTTCAACTTGAGAAAACTCAAGCTCAACTGGTGTTGAACGACCAAAAATAGAAACAGCCACTTGTAGGCGACTTTTCTCATAGTTAACTTCTTCAACAACACCTGTAAAATCAGCAAACGGACCTTCAAGAACACGAACCACTTCACCTGCTTGAAAGACAGTTCTAGGTTTCGGCTTACCTTCTTCTTTACTGCTTTCTTCAACGGCATTTAGAATTGCCTCTGCTTCTCTGTCCGAAATTGGCGCAGGCTTATCACTTTTTCCACCAATAAAACCACTAACTCTTGGCACACGACGCACCAACTGCCAAGTCTGTTCGTTCATTTCCATCTGGATTAATACATAGCCTGGAAAAAACTTACGTTCACTTTTGCGTTTTTGACCCTGCTTCATTTCAACAACTTCTTCAGTAGGCACTAAAATCTGCCCAAAAAAGTCCTCAAGAGCCGCTAGTTTAATTTGTTCTTCTAGCTGAAGTTTAACGCGTTTTTCATAACCTGAGTAAGCTTGAATCACATACCATTTAAACGCCATCTTTATTCCACTTAATTTATAAAGTTAAACCTACTATATTGCAATAATCATTCTGACAATGTATAAAAACAAACTGTCAAACAACCACATAATCAATGCAGCCACTAAAACCACACCAATGATTAATACCGTTGTTTGCACCGTCTCTTGGCGCGTCGGCCACACTACTCGACGCATTTCACCTCTTGCAGAACGAATAAAACCCCAAGCTGATTTCCCTTGGCGAGTTAATAGCGATATTGCCATTAAAATAATCACCAAAACAACAAAGCCTGCAATTCTAACTGGCATTGCAATTTCTTCAGCATAAATTGAATTAGCAACAATACTAATTGCTAATAAAAATACAATACCGATCCAAATAAGACCATCTTTACCTTTTAAAGCAGCATTATTTTCAGAACCACGCTCAACTACTGGCGCATGCTGATGATTTTTATTCAATAATTTTGCTTTACTATGCTTAGAATCAACTTGCTTATCAGACACAGTCGAAGCCACCTTTATTACTAATATACATACAAAAACGGTGCGTCATCTTAACATAGATTAACGCACCGTTCAAGCGTTTATTTTATATGGCAGGCCAGGAGGGACTTGAACCCCCAACCTGCGGTTTTGGAGACCGCTGCTCTGCCAATTGAGCTACTGGCCTATAAAATATTATTACATTAAAAAATTAAGCATTTTATTACTTAATGATTTTTGCAACAACACCGGCACCAACAGTACGACCACCTTCACGAATCGCAAAGCGAAGACCTTCTTCCATTGCAATTGGCGCAATCAATGTAACATTCATCTTAATGTTATCACCAGGCATAACCATTTCTACACCCTCAGGTAACTCAATTGAACCTGTTACATCAGTTGTACGAAAGTAAAACTGTGGACGATAACCTTTAAAGAATGGCGTATGACGACCACCTTCTTCTTTAGAAAGTACATAAACTTCTGCTTCAAATGTGGTATGAGGTGTAATTGAACCTGGCTTACAAAGTACTTGACCACGCTCAACATCTTCACGCTTAACACCACGCACTAATAAACCAACGTTATCACCAGCACGACCTTCATCTAAAAGCTTACGGAACATTTCAACACCAGTAACTGTTGTTCTTGTTGTATCTTTGATACCAACAATTTCAACTTCTTCACCAACTTTAACGATACCACGCTCAACACGGCCAGTCACTACTGTACCACGACCAGAAATTGAGAATACATCTTCAACTGGCAATAAGAATGGCTTATCTGTATCACGCTCAGGCTCAGGAATATAGCTATCCATAGTCTCCAACAACTCAACAATAGCATTTACATACTGCTCATCACCTTCAATAGCTTTAAGCGCAGAACCTTTAATAATTGGTGTATCATCACCTGGGAACTCATATTGATCAAGAAGCTCACGCACTTCCATTTCAACTAGATCCAATAATTCTTCATCATCTACCATATCGCACTTGTTTAAGAAAACTACGATATAAGGCACACCAACTTGGCGTGCAAGCAAGATATGCTCACGAGTTTGAGGCATTGGGCCATCTGCAGCAGAAACAACCAAAATTGCGCCATCCATTTGTGCAGCACCAGTAATCATATTTTTAACATAGTCGGCGTGACCCGGGCAGTCTACGTGTGCATAGTGGCGAGCATTTGATTCATATTCAATATGTGAAGTTGAAATGGTAATACCACGTGCTTTTTCTTCAGGGGCATTATCAATTTCATCGAAATTTTTAGCTTCTCCACCAAACTTATCGCCAGCAACTTTAGAAATTGCAGCTGATAATGTTGTTTTACCATGATCAACGTGACCGATTGTGCCGACATTAACGTGCGGCTTACTGCGGTCAAACTTTTCTTTTGCCATTTTCATTACTCCGAGGTTTTTAACAAATTTATCTAAAAATCAAAATCTATAATTTTTTTGAAACCTTTATTCTACACTTTTTAAGCCAAATTCATACCATTTTATGGTGCTCACAACCAGACTTGAACTGGTGACCTCTTCCTTACCAAGGAAGTGCTCTACCGCCTGAGCTATGTGAGCAATATATGTTAATTTTACTAAACTTACAAGCCAATCACTTCAACAATACCTTATAACTGGAGCGGGTGATGGGAATCGAACCCACACTATCGGCTTGGAAGGCCGAAGTTCTACCATTGAACTACACCCGCCTAAGATATTTTATTGCTTCTCACCTCATCTGTGATTGAGCATCCCATTATTTATAAAAACATAAGCTTAATGGTGGAGGGGGCAGGATTCGAACCTGCGAAGGCGGAGCCGTCAGATTTACAGTCTGATCCCTTTGGCCACTCGGGAACCCCTCCAAAGTGCCAATTCGGGATAATCATAGGCAAATCACACTGGCAGGTCAACTGTTTTTTTATTATAATTTCTATAGTGTATAAATAATGCTCAAATCAATAGCATAAACCCAATGAAAAAACATTATTTCTTTGTATTACTACTTTTTATTTTACCTAGCATTGCCTATGTAGATAACACAATCTATACATGGGTTGATAACAACGGTCAACGCCATTATTCTAATACGCCACATGCTGATGCTCGCATTGTTGACTTACCCAAACCAACAACCATTCAAGATAATAACTTTCCAAGTAAATTAGATCAAATCAATCAAAATACCCCACTTTCAAAAACGCAAAATATCATACTAATCTCCCCTAAAAACAATCAAAGCTTTCATTTTATGCGCCATCATATTTTAATTCTAGCTAACGGCATTGAAGCCTATTTAAAGTCAAATCCAAATAGCAAAATACAGGTACTATTAAATAACAAGCTCATCTTAACAACTTCAGATTACCCTATTGAACTAATTACACCAACACCTGGTACATATAAGCTTACAATTAAGCTACTGCATAATAATAATACACTAGTTGGCAGATCAAATTCAGTTAAATTCATTATTCTACCTTATCCTCGTAAAGAGCAAGCAGGCACAACTAAGGCAACAAAAGAAGGCTATCAAAATGAAATTGATGGTACAAGCTATCAAGATTTTTATTTAGAGCATCAAAATTCACAGATTCAACCACAAAAACCTTTTAAGCCAACTTGGCAGGATTATCAGAACCAGGTTAACCCTTCTTCTAATTAAAAAACTTAAATACGCCCAACAGAAATAACCCCCCTAATACCTTGAATTTGGCTTTTTAATTTTTGTAATTGCTCGGTATCAATAATAGCAATACGTAAATATAAATAATCCAAATCATCTTTTTTCATTAGCTGCATTTCAGATTTAAATACTGATATATGTTGATCAGCTAATAAATAAAATATTTGTTTAGAGAAGTTATCTCGCTCAAACCCTGTGACTAATAAATCAACCACATAACGCTTTTTATCTACTTTACCCCAATAAACATCAATCACTCGCTCAGGTGATTGCATCATTAAACGCTGCATATTTTTACAATCAAGTCGATGAACTGATACACCACGACCTTGCGTAATATAGCCTAGAATCTCATCACCTGAAACTGGCTTACAACAACCGGCTGTATGTGATAGCAAATTATCTATACCATAAATAACCAAATCTGACTCTTTAATATCTCGCTCTGCTTCACCATGAAATACAGATGATTTAGCTATTTGAACATTTTCTTTATTAGGCTTAACTTTTGAATAATGCTCAACAATATGATTTGCGATTTGATTGAGTCTTAAATCTGCTGTTTCAATTGCTGCAAATAAACTTTCTTCATCTTGATGATTAAAGTGTTCTGCTACTTTTTCATAATCGACTTGTTTCAATTCTGCTTTTTTCAGTTGATTGAGCAAACGCTCTTTACCTAAAAGTGCATTTTCTTGACGATTCTGTATTTTAAACCATCGTAAAATACGTGTACGAATCTTAGCTGAATGAACAAAGCCTAAACTTTGATTTGCCCAGTCAAGCGATGGCCTTGGTTCTTTATGGGTTAGTATCTGTACTCGATCACCAGTTTTTAACTGATAAGTTAAATTAACTATTCGATCATTAACCTTTGCACCTCGACAGCGGTGCCCGACTATTGTATGAACATAATAAGCAAAATCAAGCGGCGTTGAACCAACAGGCATATCTAACACATCACCATCTGGGGTAAAAACATAAACTCGATCTTCAACAATTTCTTCAATAATATCTTTGGTATTTTGCTGATCGAGATAATCACTTTCTTCAATTAACTGCTTCTGCCAACCCAAAAGTGAGCGCATCCACTCAATACGCGCTTCAAAAGACGGATCATACTGAACCCCCTCCTTATAGCGCCAATGTGCAGCGACTCCCATTTCAGAGTCTTGATGCATTTGAAATGTTCTAATTTGCACTTCCAAAGTACGTTCGCTTGGACCAATTACAACTGTATGGATCGACTGATAGCCATTAGGCTTAGGCGTTGCTATATAATCTGAAAATTCACTTGGTATTGGTTCCCATAACTGATTAACCAAAGCCAAAGCACTATAACAGTCTTCAATATCATCAACTAGAATTCTTAAAGCTCTTATATCATATAAATCATTAAAATTTAACGCTTTATTCTTAAGTTTTCGCCAAATACTATAGATATGTTTGACTCTCCCTGAGACATCAAAATGTGTAATAGGGCTGTCGGCTAATTTAGATTTAAGTGCCTTAATACAATCATCAATATAAGACTCACGTTCAAGGCGTTTGCGCTTTAGTTGTTTGGCTATTTTTTTATATGCAACTGGATACAAACAAAAAAATGCTCGATCTTCCATCTCCCATTTAAGCTTAAACAAACCCAAACGATTTGCTAGTGGTGCATAGATATCTAAAATCTCGCGCGCCATAATGTTTTTATAATTTTCAGTCCAATTATCTTTATTAGAGCGCAATAAACAAACACGTTCCGCTAATTTAACCAACACAATTCGTACATCTTTAATCATGCTTAACATCATACGTCTAAATTGGTCAACTTGAGTTATTTGTGACTTTTGATTCTGCAGCATACGCACTTGCGCCATATTATTTGCACCATCTAATATGGATAGTACTTCATGACCTAAACGCTCTAAAATAAAATCAATCTCTACATGTCCGCCGTAATAAAGCTCAAATAAAAGGCCTGCTGCGATGGTTTCTTCACCAACTTCTAAATCAAATAAAATAGAAGCAATTTCAACACCGACTTGAAAACAATTACCACCTAATTGACTTGGCATATCAATGCCAATAGACATTGACAAATCAATTGCTTCACTAATTGTATTAAGTTGATCTTTAGGATAAAAGCATTTCACTTTCTCAAGCCAAGAATCAAACTCTACATAACCTTCTTGTGTAAATCGGTATTTATCTGTAATTTGAACCATTTAAGCCTCTTTAACGCTAGCTTATTTTATTGATTATGCTTAAAGATTAAATATCCATTATTATGCAAATTTAGCCTAATGGCTATTTTTTTATTAAATGAGTCATATGCCTTTTGACTAAATAGTTTACACGCTAAAAAAGCTAATTAAATTAGGCCAAGATACATTAACGCAATTTCTTGCGCTCTGTGTCAAATTGAAGAGATATTTTGCAATGTTGTTGCATTAATTGATTAATTTCTTCTTTTGCTTGACGCTTAATTTCTCTGATTTTATCTTCTACATCCATCATCATTTCATTCATAGAATTTTTTTCTAATTGATGCTGTTCTATGGCACAATTTTTATGTTGACGTATTTGATGTAATGCCCAAAATAATGCTTGTATAGCGACAGGCTCTTGTTGCAGTCGCTCAAATGAAAAAGTTTGATGACGACGATGACGGCCTTTATAACCATTACCATTATTACCAACGACAACAACAACTTCATCTGATGATTTTTTAGTCTTTGGCGGTGTTGATTCTTTTGGTTGGTTTTTAGTTTCCACTTCTTTTTGTGTGCTTTTATCTTTCTGCCAACGACGCAAAAAGTTAACAATTTTAATCATGTCACCATAACCAATCAAACGACGAACTCGTTCGATGGTTACGCGCTCATTATTTTTAACAATTGTCTCTGCTGCCTCAACAACTTGCTCATACGTTAATTCTTGATCTGCCATATCCTCAATACCTTTAGTATTTATTCAATTCCTTAACTTAGTTACGTGGTAATTTTATTTTTATCTAATTGGACGTTATCTACTACTTTCATTTGTTTTACATCATTGATAAAGTGGTCAAATAACCATGCCGTATCCACAGGCCCAGGCGCAGCTTCAGGATGAAATTGGACTGCTGAATAAGGTAGATGAGCATGCTCAATTCCTTGAACACTTTGATCATTTAAGTTTCTAAACGATACATTCCATTGATCCGGCAGTGTTGCTTCATCAATACCAAAGCCATGATTTTGTGAAGTCAAATAACAACGATTGGTTCCTTCATGTAAACAAGGATGATTCTGTGCCCTATGGCCAAATTTTAGTTTATAAGTTTTCGCACCAATGGAAAGCCCTAGAATTTGTGCGCCCAGACAAATCCCAAAAATCGGTTTATTGGAATGTAATGACATAGCTTTCTTCAATATTTCTATTGTTACTTTACACTGTGCTGGGTCACCTGGACCATTTGAGATAAAAATACCGTCATAAGCTTCCTCAGTATAATCATAATCATAAGGAACGCGCTTAAAGCGAACGCCCTCATAAGCACATAAATGACGCCAAATATTTGCTTTCATACCACAATCAACGACGATAATTGTTTTCTCTCCCTCGCCTTTTATAGTTACTTCACTCGCTGTTACTTCACCAACAAGATTTTTTTGATTAATATCAATAAATTTCTTCGGCAGCTTATCACCAATAACAATGGCGCCTGCAACAACACCATGTTGACGGAGCACTTTTGTTAATGCACGTGTATCAACATTGGCAATTAAAGGTGTCTTTGTTTTTTTACACCAAGCCTCTAGTGACATCTCTGACTTATCTCGAGCATAAAATGGTGCAAGCTCTGAAACGACCATGCCTGATGCATGAATTTGATCACTTTCCCAAAAATCTTCTGCTTCAACACCATAATTGCCAATCATTGGATAAGTAAAGACAACAATTTGGCCTTTATAAGATGGATCGGTTAATACTTCTGTATAGCCAACCATCCCTGTATTAAATACAACTTCGCCAAAATTTTCTTTCTCAACCCATAATGGGGAGATACCTTCAAAGACTTCACCTGTTTTAAGTATAAGTTTAGATTGATGCATAGAATTATTTAAACCGTTGGTTAGATTGTGCCAAGTCTAAAGGAAAATGATCCATTATTCAAAATTTATTGTCAAATAAAGTCTAAAGATGAGCATCTTTTTAACCACTAACAATTAACTATTGGTTGGTTTTATCATAATCTGTTAACATAAATGCCATACAAATAATAGGACTAGGCCTTAATAATTACATCGATGGATATATCTATACTAGTTGTTGAAGATGAAGCCCCGATTCGTCAAATGGTTTCATTCGCGCTTAAACGCTGTGGGTTTAACCCTATAGAAGCATCGACAATTGCTGAGGCTAATGAAATTTTAACGCAGCAAAGTATTCAATTAATCCTCCTTGATTGTATGATGCCCGATAAAAGTGGTATTAACTGGCTGACTAAATTAAAGAAAAAACCATCCTTTCAATTACCTGTTATTATGCTAACTGCTAGAGCTGAAGAATCAAATAAAATTAGAGCATTCGATGCAGGTGCTGATGATTATATAACAAAACCCTTTTCACCCAAAGAACTACTAGCACGTATTAACGCTGTATTAAGACGAAGCTATCGCCTAGACAACTTAACTGAAAATAATGAAATCCCAGCTAAATCACAACAGCTTATAGCAGGGGGTATTATATTAGATGTTGATAATCATAGGCTTACTTTAAATGGTAAAAAAACTAAAATTGGTCCGTTAGAATTTAAGCTATTACATTATCTGATGCGCCACCCCGATAAAGCATTATCACGCGAAAAATTACTTGATAAAGTCTGGGGTGATCAAGCAGATGTATTAGAACGAACTGTTGATGTGCATATCAGAAGAGTTAGAAAAATTCTTGAAGCTGAAAACTTAGAATATTTAATTGAGTCAGTCAGAGGCATTGGTTATCGCTTTAATACGGATAATCCATAATGAAAGAAATCGATCAATCTGAACGTTTAGTTTGGGCTAAAAGCTTTGCTGAAGGCCTAACTGATGGTGTTGTTATTTTAGATCAAGCCATGCAAATAGTTTGGTGGAATCGTGTTGCTAAACGCCTACTTAATCTTAATAAATCACATCAAAATGAAACAATTACAGTAATACTTCATTCTCCCTCTTTCTTTGATTATATACAAAGTAATGAGCGTGGCACCATTGAAATGCCTGCACCACAAGCCCCAGATAGAATGCTATCTTTATTACTAATACCCTATAGTGGCTTTAGCATTCTAATTGCCCAAGATATTTCTTATCGTCACCATATCGATCGTATGCGTCAAGACTTTGTCGCTAATGTCTCACATGAAATGCGTACACCATTAACGGTTATTCAAGGTTATTTGGAGATGATGCAAGATGAGGTTGTTGAAACTTTACCACACTGGCAAAGCTACATCCATCAAATGAACCAACAAATGCGCAGACTTGAATTTCTACTTGAAGATTTATTATTACTGACAAAATTGCAATCTCAAGACTTATCTGAAGATGAAGTCACAACGGTTGATGTAGCGCAAATACTATTTGATTTGGTTGAACAAGCAAAAGTTTTAAGTAATGGCAAACATCATTTTCATATTGATATTAACCCCAATTTGAATATTTCTGGCCAAGCTAAAGAACTTGAAAGCTGCTTTAGTAATTTAATTACCAATGCCGTACGTTACTCACCAGATGGTGGAAACATTGATATCGTCTGGTCACATGATCAAGCTGGGGCCCATTTTTATATTAAAGATCAGGGTATTGGCATTGCTGAAAAGCATATTCCACGCCTAACTGAGCGATTTTATCGTGTTGATAAGGGCCGCTCACGTAAAACAGGCGGTACAGGCTTAGGTCTTTCAATTGTAAAATATGTATTATTACGTCATCAAGCAAATTTATATATTCATAGTGACCTTGGTAAAGGTAGCCTCTTTCGCTGTGATTTTCCCTCTGATAACGTTTTATGGCAAAAAAGTAATAAAAATTAACTAAAACGCCCATAACAGGATATTCAAATACATTGATTATAAATACAATATTTCGTATGTTATACAATCAAGATAATCACCATGCCTAGTGTTTTTAAAAATTATTTCTCCCATCCATTAGTTTTATGCCTATGGGTATTGTTTTTTCTTTGTTTAATTGTTTCTATTATCTCTCAATTATTTATTGATTATTGGTATTGGGCATTATTACCAATTGTAATTGCACCATTTTATGAATGGTATGCACATAAGTTTCTCTTACATGCCAAATTATCGACTAAATATAAGAAATTACGCAGCTTTCAAATTAAGCTACATCATGAACATCACAAACAACCTCACTCACTAAAATATCAGTTTGCTCCACCTTTAGCTGTTGTCATTCACTTAATCCAAACCTACCTTTTATTTTCACTGATTACCTTAAGTTTTAGTATTGCAATCGTCCCATTTACTGTCGGTGTTTTATACTATCTTTTTTATGAATGGATGCATTTGGCACACCATACAACAAGCTATAAACCAAAAACAAACTTAGGTCAAAAATTAAAAAGAGCGCATATGCGTCATCACTTTTATAATGAAAACTATTGCTGGGGTATTACAAACCCAGTCGGTGATATTGCCTTTGGCACATTTAAATCAAGAGATAATGTTGCCAAAAGCTCAACTACACATAGTATTTCTGGCTATCATACCAATTAGCAACTTGTACTACTAATGAGGTTATCAATATCTTGATATAAAATTTTAGCATTGCTATCTAAATTACTATACCAAATACCAGTAAGGTCATTACCTAGATTAGGGTCACTCAGACTAAAAAATTGACTCAGTGTATGGGATCTAACATAAATAAGGTGTATATTTTGATCCCCATAAGCTTTATTTAGACTGACTAAATCACTATAGCTATCATCAAAGTGAAAAACACACTTCATTTTAGTTTCTTTCATATCAGTATGATTATAAGCATCGATTATTTTTGGTAATTGGCATACTTTATAGTTACTCGTACATTTCAAGTAATGATAGCCACCATTAACAGTTAAATCATTTAACTTAGAAGACGGTTTGGTTTGATTTTTATAGATATACTGATAAATACTACCTTCTTGATTAGGAGTTAATCCGGTACCTGGATTCCAATAATGTGAATAAGCCCAATCATTTAATGGCTGCTCAGTTGAGTTAATTGCAATACCACAATGATGTGCCATGCATACTTGAATTGCTTCAATAGCACCTTGAGCTGCTCCATTTAAACCACCCGGATAATCAATGGTATAGTCCATATCAAATGTGCATAAGCAACGATCATGGCCTTTAACTGGATATGAAATTGTATCTGCCTGTGCCTGGTAACTACAAAGGCTAAAAAGAGCAAGTAAACAATATAGTTGTGTTTTCATAAAAACCTCATATTTAATTAAAAACTTAAATTATCTGAATTTGATAAGTGATAATAAACTAACAACCGCTAGTTAAGCTGTAGCTGTGACCATTTAAACAATAGTATTTACCTTCAGCTTTCAATGATTGGATATGATCATTAATAAAGCCACCATCATCCATTCCAGGGCCATCACCTGCGATACCTGTTGTACTACCACCACCCCATACAATAGCAAATACATTATTTTCTAATAAATCAGCTAAGTGACCATAACGCCAATTATACTGACTTGACGCTGATGCAACATAGTTATCATATGACATTAAATTATCCGTTGGTTTAATCGATAAATATTCAAGATATGTCATCTCTTTTTCATTAGATGGTATATCATAGTCGGTTAAATCAGCCATTGATATATTTAAAGCTTGCATTAGATTTGATGATAAATTATTTAATAGGTCATCATTTAACGACGCATCACCTAAGAAATAGTCAACAGCAGTTGCACCATGTGATACATCAGTTTCTGCTTTACTCTGCATATGAGCACCTGGTGTTTGCCATAACATCACAGGAATATTATTTAAATTACGGCTGACATTACCAACAAATTTTACATAAACACTCCAGTCATTGGCATTATATAAATAAGGATTTAAAACTATACCATCAACAATCGTATCTCGTTCATATTTATCAAATGCAATATATTGGGGATTATCTAGTTTATTTTTATTATCATAGACATTGAGGGCTTTTAGAAAACTTGCTTCGCCTAAAGCAACACTATTAACCAATGATGGATTGCGATATGCTTGGTGTATCCAACCATGACCACTAGATTGACCAGCCCAAATTGCATCTTCCCAACCAAATGACACATTAGGTGCTACTGAGTTAATAATTCTGTTAATCGATTGAATATAACCTGGTAATGTATTATCAATACCATCTAATGATACATTTACATCAATACCATAATGTGCTTTTACATAATTCATTGCATATTGAATGCTTGATGTAACAGAAACAGGCAATGCTTGTAATTGCTCAATCGTTAAACCACTAGATTTATGTGCCTCACCTAAAAAATCTGGATTTAAAATAATACTTCCATAGGTTTTGTTATAGTCTAGTTCAACCGGATTAGTCTCTAGATAATGTGCCAATAAAATCAGGTTAATATAGTGTTTTTGAAGGTTATCAATATTCTGCAAATCATTGCTTAATGCATAACTCCATGAACCTGACGCATTCGCCGAATAAAATACCATAACTGGTATCACAGGATGCTGAAATTTATCAGTTAATTCCTGTGCCGTTTGAATAGTCACTTTAGAAGCACTTTGGCTTGGATCAACAATATTGCCAGTATCTGATGTTCCTGTTGGACCTGCATACTTATCAATTGCATTAATAGATGTTCTTGATAACATTAAATTTTTACTATAATCGCTATTAACTGTTTCTGTACCCATTGCAAAATAACTAGGCCATCCTTTGACTTGCAAATTAGGTAGTACTTGATTTTTAATCTCAACAGATAAGTTTGTTGTATCAGAAGTTAACGGATAGTTTGTTTTTTGATTAATTTTAACCACTTTAAATGGTGCTTGAACAAAGCTTGCTGAAATAATAATTGGTATATCATCGGTAACTGTAGCTGTTAAATAATGAATATCTCTTGCTGTCATCGATTGATTATTCACAGCAAATTGATAGTTAATACCTGAAGCACTACCAGAATTTAAGTGATAAGTAACAGGATTACTAACTAAGGTAGGCTCAATACTAATTGCCTGTTGAGCAAACGATCGATGAAATGCTTTAGATAATAGTAGCGTTACATGATCTGAGTCATTCTGTTGATACTGCGTATAGACAATACTTATTTTTGCAGGTTGTAATACACTAACCAATTGATTTGGTGAGGCACTACAAGTTGTAGTCTGTGGCTTAAGACTTAAAGATTCACCTTGTGTGACAGAACTCCACCATAAGCCACAAACCTGATAAGGCTGATTAATAATATCATCTGCCTTGATGTTAAACTGCATTTTCTGTCCCTGATAGACAATTGTATTACCATTTTTATCTTCTAAATTAACTGTAACGCTACCATTTAAAGCTATTGTTTTATTTTCGTTTTCTATATTTTTAATGGTAAATTGGTAATTATTATTTTGACTGGGCGGGCTTGGTGGCTGTGAACTACATTGTGCTAAACCCCCCTGATCTATCCAACCATTAGCTGTATTTGGTGTTGGTGTAGCAACTGAACAACCTGACCTATCTAAACAACGGTATGCCTCTATATTAAAACAGGCATAATCACCATAACTAGCATTGCCTTTGAACCCATCCGGATACTTTGCAAATGCATGGCTAATTACAGGTAGCGATAACATAGCCGTTGATATTAATAAATTAACTTTTTTAAAGATAAACATAGACAACCTCCTAATCTATGTGAATTTAGATTTCCTAAAGATATTTTATAAACTCATACCACTGAAACATAGTAGTGTTGCGTATCGTACTATATCAGTCATTTAAAAGTACCCCTCATTTTTATAGGTATAATTATGGCAAAATTTGCTATATAGGAACTTATTTTATATTCATTTTTAATTACTTTTTATTCTTAAAATCATTTTTCTATAAATTACAATTTTACCTAATTATTTGAGGTATTTTGCAGCCGCACAAATAACTTATAATCAAATAAATAAAAATCAAATAACAACTTACAAAAACTGGAGGGTTGAACATTATGCGTTTCTTAAAATATAAAAACATACGCTCTAATATCAATAAGGTATCACCTATACTACTTAGTCAATATGCCAAAACTCGACTAAATTTGCCAGAAATGCAAAATAGTCAAATGGCAGATGACCTCAAAAAACTAATTCTATATACAGAAAAAAATCCTAATGCATCTGGTTTAGCATGTACCGCTTATCTAATAGAGTTATTAGAACAATCTGATGAGCAAAATGAATATACACTACTATTAATCGGACTACTCAATGCAATTTTAAACGTCAATATTTCAATTTATTATGCTGGATTTCTAGCACAAACTATTATTCACAGAACACCCCAGTCAATTGCAAATAATTACAAACATATTTTAGAAAAATTGTTACATAATGCTTAAAGCAATAAATTCTACACCTAGCTAAAATTAACTATACTTAAATAAATAGTTTAAGTTAGGGAAGTTATGATTATGGATAATCAAAAACGTGTTCTTATTGTCGGTGCTGGACCGACCGGTTTAACTGCTGCTGTTGAATTAGCAAGAAGAGGAATTATTCCCACTGTCATTGATAAAAAAACTTCTGCTTCAACCCTTTCAAGAGCAGTGGGTATTATCCCTGATAGTTTAAAAATTTTTGAAGCTTCAGGCATGACTGAAAAGTTACTATCTGCTGGTATTAAAATTTATAATGGTCATTTACATTTTGATACAAAAGAAGTCTTAGAGCTTCAATTTCAAGGCGTTGCCCACCCGTATGATTTTCTTTTATCGCTACCACAAGATCAAACTGAATCTATCTTAAGTCAAACACTTGCTTCACTTGGTGGACAAGTAACTTATGGTCAAGAATTAACTGACTTAAAAGAAGTTAATGGTAAAATTCAAGCGACGCTAAACAATAAAAATATAATTGAAGCAGACTATCTTATTGGTGCAGATGGTATTCGAAGTAACGTTAGAAAGTGTATTAATATTGATTACCCCGGTATTGATTTAGAGGAAATTTGGTCAATTGCAGATATTGATGCAATTAACTGGCCATTTGATAAGAGTGTCAGTATTTATCGTCATAACGATAATGCCAATGTCACTTTTATTATACCAATTGCAAAAAACCGCTATCGCATAGTCTCAAATACAGCTGATGCCTTAAAAACATTGCCTGTACCCATAGACGTGACACAGACGCATCGCCAAGGTACATTTAACATCTCAGTTAGACAGGCTGAAAGTTATCAAAAAGGTAATATTTTTCTTGCAGGCGATGCAGCCCACTGCCATTCACCTGTCGGTGGTCGCGGCATGAATTTGGGCATTGCCGATGCTGCTAAACTAGCTGAATTAATTGCTGAAAATAATACTGAAAATTACACAAAAGAAAGGCACGATGCTGGAAAAGCAATTGTTCAAGCCAGCGAAAAAGCACGTCTTTTAATGACTAATCCCAACAAATCATTTATGTTAAAAACGGTTATTAAAGTTGCTTCAATGATTAGCCCGATTAAGAAAAGCGCTGCTAAAGCAATGCTTGGTGTGTAAAATACCAAACCTAAGTATTAATCTCTACCGATAAATTCTGAATCTTTATCGTGTAATGATATAAAAAATTTTCAAGTTTAATATTACTGACCCAAGGGTTTTTATGATCATAATTAATTTTCATAAATAGCTTATTATTTAAGTAAAATAATCGCTCCTTTGGTGAAACTTTCAGCGTAATACCACTACCTTTAAACATCGATTTAAGCACTGACTCACTAGCATAAGTAAAAATAAAATCACTTAAGGTATGCTTAATCCCCATTGCCGCATTTGGCATAGGTAGTGATGAGCTTTTAATATTTCTTCCATCATAATCAATGGAAAAAATCGTTCCTCCCCAACCTGAAGCTGCAACTAAAATAATATGCTTTGGATTAACTTCTACGATTACTTCCGAAGTATAGGTTTGTGTTTTACCATTAATGCTATAAGTTGCTGATAATATTTGATTTGAATGATAGTTAATATTTAATTGCTCAGGCGTAGGTAAATTAATGTTAACGCCCTTGGCAACCTCAACTTCTGGTGTTTCTGTTGATTTAACCCGAAATAATGCACAAGAAGTTAAACTGAAACATAACATAACAAGTAAAAGTAGTTTAATTGATTTCATTACAAAGTTTATTTAATTGTTCATAGCGTTTTTGTAGTTAAAAAATTATTGCATAACCATCTATAATTAAGCAATCAAATCTTGATCAATCACAGCCTATATTTATTTTCAAAGGTGTGATAATTTACATAATAACTTTAAAAATCAGATATAAAATGGATGTTTACTATGCCAATAAAGATGAATACTCATTTGCGAAATTTACTAATCATACTTATGATGGCTCCTTTATCACAAACATTATTTGCCCAGGATTTATGTACTACTTTGGCTCAAGGTTCTCGCCACTGGGATGATAATGGCAGTATCATAACTGCTAAAAAATCAATTATTAGTTGCAATTATTCAGGCAATGACTTAGAAGTTACAAGTAAACCTGTGGCTGGGTCAACAGATAAAGCAATTGTTAGTTTAAAGCTTAAAAAACATGGGCTATTTTGTCCTGATGCTGGTGGTGATATTCCTGTTATCTGCAAAAATAATACCATTCAATACGACTCAAGCACCACAATTAGTCAAACAGCTAAACTAAATTCATTTAAATTATTTAATTCTGAAGTCGATGGTCTATTACTAAGCTTATCAGAATCTAATGGTCAATATCACGCTGATGGTACAGGCTCTGCTGAAGATGCTTCGCTTGATATTCATTTAAATTCAAATACTGCCCAATATCAAAACTTGATTAATTATTATTTAAGGTAATGCATGGTTACTTACAGTAATAATAAACCTAATAAATCCTTTTAAAATAAATTAACTATCCTTGTACCATGACAGGCATTGGCTTTGCTTGGGGCTGAAACTCCAATGCCTGCGGTGGTAGAGGGCGGTTTTTATGTTTAAATTTAGGCTTAGGATACATTTGAATATGACCATTCTGTGCATCGACAATAAAGAATTTATTCGGCGTTGATTGATTTTTATTTGCCACATAAACCATATAAAATGTTTTATTACCATCAAGTTTAATCGTTTGTGTTTTTTCAATCACTGCATTATCTGCTTGACCATGCTTAATAATGCCTGCTTGTACAATAGTTTGCGCTTCTTCAGATGTTAAATTAAGTGGTTCTCGCTGCATTTTATAAGGTTTATTTTTGTCTTTTGGTGATGCTAATGCAACTGAGGTTGTTGTTGCACAAAACGTTGCAATCAATAAAGTTGAGGCTAGCTTTTTCATAATCTTCTCCTGTGTTATTCAACCTTGCTGTGACATAATTAAGTTTAAAAGGCGAATGTAATAGCAATATGACAAAATAGACTTTTTATGTAACAAGTTTGTTACATAAGATCGATCAAGGTAATAGACCATGACAAAAACACAAGTGCTTATCGTTGATGATGATCAGTCCATTGGCGAGTTATTATCTGAATTTTTAGAAAAATTTCACTATCAAGTTACCATCGCTAAAGATGGCATTAGCATGAAAAAGCTTATTAAAGAAAAAATATTCGATATCATCCTCTTAGATATTATGCTACCGCATATTAATGGTTTTGAATTATGTCAATTTTTAAGACAAGAATACAGCATACCAATTATTATTATCAGCGCCCTAGATGATGACAGCGATCGTATTTTAGGTTTAGAAGTCGGTGCAGATGATTATTTACCTAAACCATTTAATACGCGTGAATTACTAGCGCGCATGAAAGCCTTATTAAGACGTAGTAGTGGCCAACTGGTTCAAACTAAAGTACAAGGTCATATCATTGAATTTGATCAATGGCGCCTAGATCATCATCGTCATGTGTTAATCAACCAACAAGATATTGTAATTTCTCTCAGTAGTAAAGAATACCGTTTATTGGATGTATTTTTAACACACCCAAATCAAATTCTTTCACGTAATCAAATTATGGAAAAGCTCTATGGACGCGACTTTGACCCTATGGATCGAAGTGTTGATGTCTTAATTGGGCGTTTGCGTAAAAAAATTGAAACTGATTATAAAGCCCCTAAACTTTTAAAAACAGTTCGAGGAGAGGGTTATCAATTAGTAACAAAACCTAAAGTATTAACTTCATTGGACTAATTTTTATGAAAACATCTTTAGCTAAAAGTACTTATTTAATCTTAATCACAGGGTTATTATTTATTGGCCTTTTATTATGTTTAGTTGGTTTTCAATTAAGAGAGTTATCTGGTGATAGCATTTATGGCCGACTTGCACAAATGAATATTTTACAAATATTAAATGATACCAAACAAAGTATTAGCCAACTAAAAAGACGCCTAGAGAGCATTCCTGGTATTGAAGTTAAAGTACACACACTTAGAAAAAATAACCCACAAAGAAAACATATTCCAATACTAACTACAGGTGATATTAAGCCCCCATTTAATTGGGATAAACCAATCTTACTTAAACATAAAAACCAATTATTACTGATTAAATTTTCACCCTTTAATCGCATCACTGTATTAACAATTATTTGTATCTGTGTGATGGTTTTATTAATTATGTTAATGCTTTATCTGTGTTTCTGGGCAGTAAAACGATTAGAAAAAATAAATTTATTAGCCATTGAAGCTTTATCACAGCTATCAAAAAATATATACAGTCAAATCATCTTACCCATTGAGCATAATGATGCACATAAACTATATACTTCAATTCAGAGCATTCAAACGATCTTACAACAAGCCTTACAAAAAAGAACTCAAATGCTTGCTGCTATTTCACATGACTTAAAAACACCGATCACACGAATTAAATTACGGGCAGAATTATTAGAAGATGATGATAAACGCGATGCATTATTAAATGATATTAACCAACTAGAAACCATGATTGCTTCAATTTTAACCTTCTCAAAAAACTTTATTGAAGAAGAAAATGCCATTGATTTTGATTTATCATTATTAATTGACTCAATGGTCAATGATTTAGTCGACCTTGGCTATAAAATACAAGCAGAAATTCAAGAAGGGATCATTTATCATGGTCGCATGATGGCCATTAAGCGTGCGATTACTAATTTACTAGATAATGCGCTTAAATATGGCAAAGAAGCCGTTGAAATTCACTTACAGCAAAGCACTAATACAATTATTTGTAAAGTCACAGATCAAGGCTTTGGTATCAAAATAGATAACTATGAAAAACTCTTTGAGCCTTTTTATCGGGTCGATCAGAGTCGTAATCATGATATTCCAGGCTCTGGCCTTGGCTTAAATATAACCAAAGAGATTATAGAAGGTCATGGTGGTAGTATTAAATTATTACCCAATAAACCTTCTGGTATCATTGCTTTAGTTGAGCTACCCCTTTAAATCTATGATAGCAATTCATTTTGATGCTTTTTAATCCAGTCTTTGGTTTTTTGTGGAATACTTTCATGATGATAAATCATCTGAAAAAATTCTAACTTTAACTGAACTTCATCACCATACATTTCTCTTAAACTTAAAACAAATTCATCAATAATATCATAATCTGGCTTTTGACCAATCTGCATTAAAATGCCACGATTACGCTTTTGCCAATAAGCACCCATTGCTGTATCTAGCCATTGAACCATTTCAGGTGTTAAACCATGATTTTCTTGTGGTTGATTAGCACCTGTTTTAAAGCCTTTCTCCCATATGCTATGTTTAAGTTTGGCATATTTCTTTCCATATAGATTATAAATAGCCCCATGGACTTTTTCAGCAATTTTAATGCCAATATCACTTTGAGGATCTTCGTTCACATGCTCTTTAATTTCTTGGCAAATCATTTGCCAACGCTTCTTAAATGCTTCTTCTGTTGCAGGCCTTTTGCTTGTTAATTCTTTTTCAAACTCAGCATACGTTTTTAGCTCTTTTTCATCTAAAACTTTACCCGCCCAAGTTTTTTGTAAGTCTTCTGTCATACGATATACCTCAATTAATGCAATTGTACTTTTCCAATTAATCAACTGATCATCAACACACGATCTTATCACCTGCTCTAAGGCATCAATTGTGTTATTTAAAGATCTTTTTTTATCCTCTAAAAACTCTAGCTGCATTTTAAGATGAGATTTTAAGCTCATCTTTTGAGCTAAAAGATCTTTAATTTGACTTAATTTAAAGCCAAATGATTTTAATGCAATGATCTGCTGCATACGATTTAAGTCTGCTTGTGAGTACAAACGATAACCATTTACTTCTCTAAGTGATGGTTGTAATAAACCAATTTCATCATAATGATGTAATGTTCTTACTGAAGTATTGGTTAATTTAGCAAATGCTTTAATATACCACTTTGTCATCATCTATACCTCGCTTGCAAAATACAGCTTACATAATCACGTAACGTTAGGGTCAACACATATTTTAAAATTTTTTATCAATTTCAAATCTACATTCATTTTAGGATAGGTTATGCTTAATATAAAACAAACTAACTAGCTAAGGGTTAACTGATGCAAAAGGTTATTATTACAACATTAATATTAATACTATCTACTGTAAGCTATGCTAGTACTTTAACAACTGAAACGCCATCGAATAAACTATTTGTCTCAATGCTTGCTAATAAGATTAATAGTCAACTTGAAACGCTATCTTATGCAGTGACTGCCTTAGGTAAAACCTATGCTGCCTTGTATAAAAAAAACAATACATTATCACACAATAGTCAAAAAATTATCGTCAAATCAAGTGTCGAAAATAAAGGTATTCGTGAGCTATTTCTCTTTGATCAATCTCACCAAGGATTAACCTATCGCTCACCTGTTATTTCAAGCTACATACTTAATGATCAACCATTAACCAAAACACAGTGGTATGAAATCAATGCATTAATTGAAATTACACCAACGATGATTACACTTTATAATATTTTTAACGATGGTTGGGTCTATATTACAACTGAAGATAACATCATGGCCATTTATCCTTATGTACCACTTGAACAGGCCGTTAATAATAAAAATCCAACTGAAACGACTTTCTATCAAGCAGCAAACTTTAAAGATAAAAAAGCTGGCTGGTCTGAGCCTTATGTTGATTTAGTGGGTGATGGTTTAATGGTGACAACATCTTACCCCATCTACAAAAATAACCAATTACTTGGTGTTGCCTCAATCGATATTACCATTGATAAATTACTTAAGTCTTTAGCTTTACTGCCATTAAATCAGTTAGGCAGTTTTACACTATTTACTGCCTCTGGCAAACTCATTACTAACCTGTCAAAAAATCAAAAAAGTCAAAAAAATCTAAATAGTCAATTGACTGCTAAACTGTTCAAAAAAATAAATACTCAAACCAATCAAGTCAGCCAAAACCAGATATGCTATCAAAATACGTACTATCAAATCTATGCGACAAAGATTAAGGCCAATAACTGGGTTTTAATTAATATGGTTAAAACAAATGATCAATGTAAAAGCTAAATTATTTAATCTTCTAAAAAAACAGGATAACCTTCGGGTTTAAATTGATTAACATTAGCTAAAAAATTATCATCTCGCATCGGTATAACCGCATGATCGTAATTAAACGTATTTAGTAAATGGTGCATGGTTTTATTATCATGTTGGTCATCACCATGGATTTGATACCAACTGACAATTGTTGGTGTTACAAATCTTCCATATGGATTTTCAGCTGTCTCATTTGTTTCATTCGTTTCATTCGTTTTTGCAAAACGCATCGCATGGGTTAATGCACCCTCTTTATGATAGACAATCATTATATGATTATTAATAGTTGGAATCTGACCAATTTCTCGTGTGATTAACTCACCATGAGCGCTATAACTACCATGGGTCACTTGGTTATTTTTAGTCCAAACTGCAGCATATTCCCAATCATGGCGATGACCGCCGCCAATATCATTTATAATTTGATCTTTTTTAAAATACAATGCAAAAAAATGTGCACAGTATTGATCTGAATGATTGCTAATACAAACATAGCGATGTAATGTATTGGATGTATCAAGGAAGTTATTCATGCGACAGTCTTTACCTAAACTATCACCTACACTTGGATAGATGCCACTATTTTGTTTACCATCTTTACTAATACCGGCACTTGGTAAACAACCATCTGTATCAAAATCAAATACAGGTGCAATGGATTGTATCTGATCATACATATCATTTGGTAGTGCTTCATCTAATTTCATAAAATCATCTGAGGCATAAACTATATTCAAGGCGCTATTAATCATACAAATAAGATAAACGATTAGTTTAGTCATATTTAAATCCCTTTTATATTTAGACTTACCCTAACTACTATAACTTAGATTAAACATGATAAAATAACTTCTCAAATATAATTTCACCACTTATTACTTGTATCTTTGGTTAAAAACAGCAAAAATAAGGCAAATTTTCTATTAAATAAAAAAGGCACACTTTATGTCAGAAAAGTATATTTTTTCAATGCACCGAGTCAGTAAATTAGCTGGCCCTAATAAATATATCTTAAAAGATATCTCACTGTCATTTTTTGATGGTGCAAAAATTGGTGTTTTAGGCCTAAATGGTTCTGGAAAATCAACCTTATTAAAAATTATGGCAGGCTTAGATACAGAAATCGAAGGTGACGCATCACCAAGAAAAGGTATAAGCATTGGTTATTTACCACAAGAGCCTCAATTAGACCCAACTAAAGATGTTAAAGGCAATGTTGAAGAAGGCTTAAAAGAATTAAAACAAATGCTAACTGACTTTGATGAATTATCCATGAAGTTCTGTGAGCCTTTAAGCGAAGATGAAATGAATAAATTGCTCGTTAAGCAAGGCGAATTACAAAATAAGATCGATGCAGCAGGTGCTTGGGAACTTGAGCGTAAATTAGAAGTCGCAGCAGAAGCATTACGCCTACCACCTTGGAAAAGTGATGTTACCAAACTCTCTGGTGGTGAAATTCGCCGTGTCGCTTTATGTAAACTACTGTTATCATCACCTGATATCTTATTATTAGATGAACCAACCAACCATTTAGATGCTGAGAGTGTTGCTTGGTTAGAACGCTTTTTACATGATTATAAAGGCACTGTTGTCGCTGTAACACATGACCGTTATTTCTTAGATAATGCTGCACAGTGGATATTAGAGTTAGATCGTGGCGAAGGTATTCCATTTAAAGGCAATTATTCAAGCTGGCTTGAACAGAAAGAAAAACGTATTCAACAAGAAAAACGCCAACAGGCAGCTTATGAGCGCACCTTAAAGCATGAACTAGAGTGGGTTAGACAAAATCCAAAAGGACGTCAAAGTAAATCCAAAGCAAGAATTGCCCGCTTTGAAGAGTTAAATTCACGAGAATTTCAAACGCGTAACGAAACCAATGAACTATATATTCCACCAGGTATGCGCCTAGGTAATCGTGTAATTGATATTGAAAATTTAGATAAAAGTTTTCAGGATAAAGTCTTAATCAATGGATTAAATATGAATGTGCCAGCTGGTGCTATTGTTGGTATTATTGGCGCTAATGGCGCAGGTAAAACAACCTTTTTTAATATGATTGCTGGCAGTGAAACACCAGATGAAGGTAGCATTTCAATTGGTGAGACTGTCTCACTTGCCTATGTCAATCAATTTAGAAATAGTCTTGATGATAATAAAACTGTCTGGGAAGCAATATCCGATGGCTTAGATGTTATCAGCGTTGGTAGGTATGAAACACCCTCTCGCCAATATGTTGGACGCTTTAATTTTAGAGGTTCTGACCAACAAAAATTTGTTAAAGATTTATCTGGTGGAGAAAGAAATCGCCTACACCTTGCTAAACTACTTAAAGCTGGTGGTAATGTTTTATTACTCGATGAGCCAACCAATGACTTAGATGTTGAAACCCTAAGAGCGCTTGAAGAAGCAATACTAAATTTCCCTGGTGTCGTCATGGTTATCTCGCATGATCGCTGGTTCTTAGATCGAATTGCCAGTCATATTCTAGCCTTTGAAGGTGATTCTAATGTCACTTGGTTTGAAGGTAATTATCAAGCATATATTGAAGATAAGAAAAAACGCTTAGGTGATGATGCAATTAATCCACACCGCATCAAGTATAAGAAACTACACGCTTAATTATAGGTTTTGAGAGGGTTTTTACTTTTGTCATTTGATGTGACTTTTTCTTATTGGTCTTACTTTGAAAATAGACAACACCAAGCCCTGAAATAATAATTAAAAACATACCGAATAACATACTCACACTTAAACTACCGTTTAGATAAATCAATGAAATAACTAATGAAAATACAATATTACTATAATAAAGTGCTGAGACAACTTGTGGAATGGTAAATTGAGTTGCTAAAATCAAGCCAGCTTGAGATACAAATAACAAGACACCGGCAATAATTAAAATACCAATATGATGTAAGCTATGCCAATAAGGAATAGAAATTAAACCTGAAATAACCGTTGCTACTAAAAAATAATAAAATAGACTTTTAATACTATCATCTTTTGTTAATGCCTTTTTTTGCATTAAAATTGATAATGCTGCTGAAATAGCTGAACCTACTGCTAATAATGCACCGAAAGAGAAGACTCCTCGATCAAAACCAATACTAAATAATACACCTAAAAACCCAACCACTACCATCGGGATAACCAGTAAATTAAGTTCATTTTTAAATAATATAAAGCCAAAGATAATTGCCCATAATGGAAAGGTATTAAATAGTAAAATTGCATCAATATAAGGGATATAACTTAAGGATAAAAATAATAAATAACTTAGTCCAAGACTAAAGATGGCACGTAAGAAATGATAACGTTTTACACTTGAGAATTGATTCAGCGATATAAACTGCCATTTATATTTACGAATTACAAACAGCATTGTTAAAAATAAACAAACAATACTTTGCATAAAAATTAATAATGGCATTGGCGTTTCAACAACATAGGCTTTAATTGTCGCAGTTAAAACTGCATATGCTAATGCGCTTGCCAATGAAAACACAGCACCTATCATCAACGATTTATTCATTTTTTATATCCTTAGCCACTAATCGGTCTATTAATTAGTTATTCATATTAATTATATTTGCAATAAGCAAATTATATTATAATATTTACTTTTTGCAAATATTTTTTAAACAATTTGCAAATTATTTACAATAAGCGGTATAATAACTATGTTTTAATTAAGTAATGGTAACTATCATCATGTCGAATCATGAAAATGCAGGTACACGCCTGAGAAAAGCCCGAATTGCTGCAGGTTATAAAACAGCTAAAGCCTTCTGTCAGGCAAATAATATTCCGACATCGACCTATTCGCTACATGAAACGAATAAACGTTGCTTAAAGCCACAACTAGCTGAGAAATATGCCAAATTACTCGGTGTTAATGTTGCCTGGCTTTTAACTGGTCTTGGTTCCTGCTGTCCACCTTCTAGTGAGCAATCAACACAGCGTGTATTATCAACAGAAGAATTAAAAGCACAATTAGCAAAAAGTCAAAATAACCAATTTAATGCAATTATTGAACAAAGTTTTAGCATTCACGATAGCCAAGTAAATTTATTATTATTTACTAAATTAATTGTTAAAATAGTTAAAATGCTTGATGAAACGAATCAAAGTTGGGATTTATATCGAATTACTCAACAGGCAACTGAGCTATATCAGGATATTATTGAATCAAGTGACTTAGCAGAAGAACAACTAAACATGGTTAATTTTGCGATTAAGAACTTAAAACGCAATACAAATCGCATAAAAAAGAAGCGTGATTAATAAAAGTTAGCCTAATTTATTTCAATGTAACTTATTGAATGAAAAATAGTTAGTTCAAAAATTAGCATAATTATATTACATAAAATATATTTACTTCTTAAATCGTATTAATCCCTTGAAAAAAATACGTTAAACTTATATAACAGGCGGTCTAACATGAAAGCAAACGCTAGGGGATAACCATGTCAGATGATGAGATTTATGATTATCTTGACGATGATAGCCAACAACAGGATCCAAATTACCTGTTATTAAAGGCTACTGAACAGAATGATATTGATCGATTAAAGCAATTGATTGAGCAAGGGGTTAGTCCAAATTTTACCTTTGTTAAATATAATGGTAAAGAAACAACACCCTTAACTGAAGCCATTGCGCGCGGTCATGAAGAAATGATTCAACTAATCATTGATACTGACGTTCAATCCATTGATCAGTTATCACTATATACTGCATTAACGGCAAAAGATGGTAACTTTAATCGTCAAACTGTACAGCTTTTATTATCACATGGTGCAAAAATTAGTATTGAACTAATCAATAAAGTCAAAGATTTAGATTGTATTCAATACAGTGCAATTCATGCAGTGAATACTAATCGCATCGATCATTTAAAACAGTTACTGGATGCGGGCATTAGTCTTGATTTTCAAATTAATGACTATCTTGATTTAAAAACAAGTCCTCTTGATCGAACCATTTCATTGAATAAACCAAAGATCGCCCATTTTCTATTAAAAGAAGCAAAAGTTGATCCTAATCAACCAATTAATGGTTTTAGTTTATTGCTACAAGCCATTGATCATAAAAAATTTGAACTTGTGTCTGTTTTACTAAAATTTGGAGCGATATTTTATGAGCATGCCGGATAAAAAAGGGTTTTTCCCACAACACTCAAATGAAACTGTTTTAGCACAACGTAGTCTCGGTAATGCAGGGCTAGGTGGGCTTGCTATTTTAGCTGATGCACTTGGCAATAAACAAGTTTCTGAGCAATTAAAAGAAAACTTTAATGTAGAAACGCTCAAACGTTCATTTGAACATGGTAGTTTAGAGAGCTCTACAAATATTACTGAGCTTCAGCAAGAGATTTCTAAAACTACAGAGCCTACAGCCCAAAAATCATCTAGCCCTACTGGATTATTTGGACCAGATGCGCCTAGCATGCCAGGCCCAGATAAAGGTAATAATTTTGAACGTTAAATCAAATCATCCAATAAACTACTAGCGCCAAAACGAAACGTTTTTCGATGAATAAAGTCATCACCTAATTTTTCTTGGGCTAGTTCTAAGTAGTTAATCGCATCTTTTGGTGTTCTAATTCCACCAGATGCTTTAAACCCACATAATACCCCCTGATTTTGACAATCTTTAATTACATCTAACATGACAGATGCTGCATCAAGCGTTGCACCAACTACTACTTTACCAGTCGATGTTTTAATAAAATCAGCACCTGCTAAAACTGCATCAATCGATGCTTGTTTAATGAGTTGAGAGGATTTCAATTCACCAGATTCAATAATAACTTTTAATATTTTATCATGACACATTGCTTTGATTTGTTTTATTAATTCAATTGACTGTTCATCTGTTTGATTAGATAACAAATAGTTCTGATAAGGAATTACTAAATCGATTTCATCTGCACCTTGATTAAGAGCAAATTCAGCTTCTTGAATCACATTACTTACGGGTTGATCACCGTTTGGAAAATTAATCACAGTGGCAATTGGGATTTGCTTATCTAATATTGCTTGTGCTTTCTGTATAAACCTTGAATAAATACAAATTGATGCAACAGGTATATCTATATGATTTGCTTTTTGACATAAAGCTTCTATTTCTGAAAAATGACCCTGTTCATCTAATAAGGTTAAATCGATTAATGAAATAATCTGTTCTTTATTAAACATCGTATTTTACGACCCATTAAGATTTTACTATAAAAATGATTTACCATAGCTTAGAGGTGCTAAGCCCATAAACGATGCAATACTCTGGCCAATATCAGCAAAACTATCACGTTGACCAATTTCAACGGATATGGAATTATCTTTATTCCAAGCTAATACTGGAATGTGCTCTCGCGTATGATCAGTTCCAGGCCAAGTAGGATCACAACCATGGTCGGCTGCAACAATGACTAAATCACCTGCTTTTAGTTGCGCATCTAATTCTGGTAGGCGACTATCTAAATACTCCAACGCTTCTGCATAACCTGCCACATCACGTCTATGCCCATAACTTGAGTCAAAATCAACAAAATTAGTAAAAATTAAACTGCCTTGATCGGCATTATTTAATTCATTAAGCGTTTGATTAAATAAATCATCAAGCCCTGTGGCTTTTATTTTTTTACTAATACCTTGATGAGCATAAATATCAGCAATCTTACCAATTGAAATAACTTCTCCACCAGCTTGGGTTAAATAATCAAGTAATGTTAGCTCTGGTGGTAAAATTGAATAATCACGACGATTGCCAGTGCGTGTATAATTCCCATTTTTACCAACAAATGGTCTTGCAATAACTCGTCCAACCATTAAATCCATTTGATCTAAAATCTCTCGTGCTTTAAAAGAAATGTCATAAAGCCTTTCTAAACCGAAGTGTTGTTCATGTGCTGCAATTTGAAATACGCTATCGGCTGAAGTATAGACAATTGGTTTTTTACTCTGGCAATGGGTATCACCAAGACGGTTAATAACTTCAGTACCCGATGCATGACCTGCATCTAAGATACCTTCATCTAACTGGCATACCTTAATCCAACGCTCTAAAAATGTTTTTGGAAAAGTATCACCATAATCTGAATGCTCAAAATAATGCCAATCAAATAATACCGGAACACCTGCAATCTCCCAATGACCACTTGGTGTATCTTTACCAAAGCTTAATTCTTTGGCAAAACCATAATAGCCACAAGGTTTACCATCAAATCCAAGCGAATGCGTTAATGGCTTTCCTCGACTTAATTGGGCCGCTTTTTCTAAACCTCTTTTCGCTAAATTTGGTAGTTTAAGTGCTCCTTGACGTCCCTTTGTATTGGCTTTGCCAGTAGCACAATAATCGACAATATGACCTAAAGTATCAGCACCAACATCACCATAGTTTTTTGCATCTTCACTATAGCCAATACCAAAAGAATCCATTAAAAGAATAACAACACGCCCAGTTAGATTTGTGAATTCTGTCATCTTAAGATTCCTTCAATTAAAAAATTATCATATAGAATTATACAACACCTTCATTGCTGAAAACAGCATCCACAAATGCATTGGCATTAAATTGGGCTAAGTCATCTACACCTTCGCCAATACCAATAAACCTTACTGGAATCTTCAAAGCTTTAGCAATAGCAAAAATAACGCCGCCTTTAGCTGTTCCATCAAGCTTTGTTAATGTAATGCCATCGACTTTTACTGCTTGATTAAATTCCTGTGCTTGTATTAACGCATTCTGTCCAGTTCCTGAATCAAGAACAAGCATCACTTCATGCGGTGCTGATGCGTCAAGCTTTTTCATGACTCTGACAACTTTTTGTAATTCTTGCATTAAATGACCTTTATTATGTAGCCTACCTGCGGTATCTGCAATGACCACATCAATATCACGTGATTTAGCACTAGAGACTGCATCATAAATAACTGAGGCACTATCAGCACCTGTATGCTGAGCAACAACAGGTACTTCATTTCTAGCACCCCATGCTTGTAATTGCTCTACAGCAGCAGCTCTAAATGTATCGCCAGCTGCTAACATAACACTTTTGCCCTGACTTTGAAATTGCTTGGCTAATTTACCAATGGTTGTTGTCTTACCAGCACCATTAATTCCAACCATTAAAATCACAAATGGTTTTTTCTCACTATCAATTACCAATGGTTGTTCAACGGGTAATAGAATCTGATTTAAACGCATCTTAAGAAGTTCTGTTAATTGTTCAATTGATTGTAATTCATTACGTGAGACTTTATCTCTAATGGCCTCAATAATCTCACTTGTGGCTTCAACACCAATATCAGCTGTTAATAGTTTCACTTCAATCTCATCGATTAATTCTTCATCGATAATTTTTTTACCTAATAAAATATCAAATAAACCATTGCCTAATTTGGCTCGAGTTTTACTTAAACCTGATTTTAAACGAGTTAAAAAGCCTTTTTTCTCAGGTATTGCCACCTCAGAGCGTAATGATTGAGAAGTTTTATCTAATTGATCTTCTGATGCTTTCTCTTTTGCTTTTTTAATAATTTCTTGATCGCTAATTTGCTTATCTTCTTTAGGCTTATCACTACGAAATCGTTTAAAAATACTCATAATCTACAACTATTGAACTTATATTTATTTAGGCTGAATCAATTGTGCCTTAAAAGGCATATCTCTGCAAGTCACTGGCATTATTTAGATTATGTTACTGCTCATAGGTGCTTGTAACTTGAGTGCCTTCTTGATGATAACTTTGCATAAATACAGCTTCTGGTATTCCTTCATTTTTTACAATGACATAATCATCTTTCTGATTATTAGATTGACGAAAAAAACTTTCATTAATTTCAATTGGCCCAGCAGTAAAGCGCTTAATGATGACACCATTACTATATTCATGTCCTAACAAATAATGAATTAATTGATCATCAGAAGAGTAATCTTTTTGATAACCTTCAAGCGCCTGTGATAAGTCATCTAACAAGCTCTGTAATACATCATGGTCAATCTTATTTAATAAGAAATCTCTTGTACCATTTTTATTAATCAAGGCTAATTTTTCTGACGCTCTAAAGAAAAAACGCGCCATCGATAATAAACCATACTGATCTGCAATAGAGAGATAGCCTGCAGAATTATCAATAGTTGATTTATAAATGCCTAAAGCTTTATGAAATGGTAAATTATACCACTTTGGTTCTAGTGGTAATATTTTTCTTAATAGCTTCATATGCTCAAATAGTAATCGGCTAATGCGTTTTGGTAAATCACTTGGCTCTTTACCCTTATTTATCCAAACGATAAAATCCTTAGTTTTTTCAAATAATACTTCTGAACTTTTTATCACATGAAAATTAAAGTCATCTTTAGAGGCATCTGATTTACGAAATACCGTTGCCAAAGAAAAACTATGATAAAGCATAGAGGCAAACATTGCATTTAAAGGTGCAGGCATGACAAAGTTAAATAGCCCCATTAAACCCATATAGGCACTTGCCTGACCTAATAAAAATCCATTTTTACTCTCTAGTGAACGAAATGCTTTCTCAGGACATTCACCTCGACAAACATCTCGATTATACTCAAAAGCTGATATCTGAATTAAACTAGTATACGTCATAACAGGCAATGATATATACGGGATTTGAGATAACAACTTACTTTGAATAGTGCTAATGGGAAAAAATAATGGTAGCTTCAAGGATTGGCCAATATGATTCAATGAACTATGCTCACACGCTTCAATTGTTCGTTCTTTTTTGGCATTTTCAATCATCGCTTGCTCACTGTAATTAATTTCAGTAGCTAATCCATAAGTTAATGGGAATACATAAACAACTGCATTTGCCGCAACTACTACAAGTGCATCTGAAGCCATATTAGCGATTTGGTAACTGATTGATTGATTCATAGCATCTAATTCATCATCAGGTTCTGGAAATACTAATTGATTTAAATAATTTAATGCGATCACTGAACCAAAGGTAACTAGATGATAGAATACCAATTGACGTGCAATCGGTTGTACCTGTGGCCTATGATACAGGTCATATAAATCCCATGGAAAATTTGCAACTGCCTTTAAACCTGCATAAAAATTACTACCAAATTTAAATGCTTGATCTTTCATATTATATAAAGATAAAAATTCAAACATAGCAATCACCCTGTAAAGTCCATTTTACCATCTACTTAATTATAATGATTATCTCTTATTACAAAATAAGATATTTCAATGGTTTTGTAACATTTAATATGAAATAATCAAACAAATTAACTGTTTAATTTAGATACAATCACGATTAGATCAGAAAAATAAATTGCAATGTAACTTTTCAAAATAAAACAATCTACCGATCACTTGACTCATAAGGCTAACCTACTTGCCTTTTAATACGCTTTAGCATAGCCTTTAAACTATAGAAAAAGAGAAGGAATTCATTTTTATGGAACGTATCTGGTTGAAACATTACCCAAAAGAAATCCCTCACGATATTATATTAAAGCCACATGAAAATTTAGTCTCTATTTATGAAACTGCCTGTAAAAATTTTGCTAAACGACCTGCAAATGAGTGCTTGAATCAACAAATTAGCTATGAAGATTTATTTCAACTAAGTACACAATTTGCAGCCTTTTGTCAAAATACGCTCAAATTAAATCAGGGTGATCGTATTGGCATTATCTCACCGAATTTAATCCAGTTTCATATTGTTATGTTTGGCGCATTACAAGCGGGTTTAACCGTTGTTGGCATTAATCCACTTTATACCGCTGAAGAACTTGAATACATCTTTAAAGATGCTGATTTAAAAGCGATTGTAGCACTTGATTTTTATACTGATAAAATTGAGAAAGCCATTGTAAAAAAACCAATTGAACATATCGTTTTATTTAGCATTGGTGATATGTTATCAAGCTATAAGCGTATTTTAATCAATGGTATTATTAAATATGTTAAACATATGGTACCAAAACACAATCTTAAGAATATCCATCAATTGCTGGATGCGCTTGAAAGTGCCGAACAACTAGAATATACAAGACCACAGATTATTGGTGAGCATTTAGCTTTTTTACAATATACCGGTGGTACGACAGGACGTGCTAAAGGTGTGATGCTATCGCATAGTAATATTGTCGCCAACGTTAAACAAGTTCATGCCTGTTTAGCACCTGTATTAAAAGGTGATGAAGTTTGGTTGGCACCACTGCCTATGTTTCATATTTTTGCTTTAACAGCATCATTGGTGCCATTATTAACGTTTGGTGCAATGAATCGATTTGTGCCTAACCCACGAGATATTAAAGGCTTTGTCAAAATTGCACAAAAACCATTCCATCTGATGACTGGTGTTAATACTTTATTTAATGCACTTGCACATAATGAAAAATTCCAAGCACTTGATTTTTCAGAGTTAAAAATGACTTGGGCTGGCGGCATGCCAGTACAACAAGCTGTTGCAGAAAAATGGCAAGAAGTTACAGGTTGTGTATTACACGTTGCCTATGGCTTAAGTGAAACATCTCCTGGTGTGAGTGCAGATCCATATGATGAACCCAAATTTAGTAATTCCATCGGTTATCCTTTTCCATCAACGCTGATCTCAATTCGTAATGAAGATGGCCAAGAGGTACCATTTGGTGAATCGGGTGAAATTTGGATTAAAGGTCCTCAAGTGATGACAGGTTATTGGGGTAAACCGCATCGCACTAAAGAAGTCTTAACTGAAGATGGCTGGTTTAAAAGTGGTGATGTCGGCATTATGGATGAAACCGGACGTATACGCCTTGTCGATCGTACTAAAGATATGGTCATTGTCTCTGGTTTTAATGTCTATACAACAGAAGTTGAGGAAGTTATCTCTAAAATGCCTGAAGTCTTAGATGTTGCTGTTTTAGGTATTCCACACCCTAAAACAGGTGAAGCCGTTAAAGCACATGTTGTATTAAAGCCCGATGCTGAAGTAACTGATAAGGCAATTATTGAATATTGTCGTGAACATCTAGCGCGTTATAAGGTTCCTAAATTAATCACCTTTGATACATCTCTGCCAATGAACCAAGTAGGTAAAATTCTAAAAACCGAATTACGCAAACGTCCTGAGAATATCAACCCACCACCAATGAATGGCAATGGCAATGGCAATGGCAATGGCAATGGCAATGGCAATGGCAATGGCAATGGCAATGGCAATGGTCATGATAACAACAATCACCCCAATACCAACCAACAAACAGAAAAAGCTTAATTTAACCTTTAGGGCTTACGCATCATTTTTTCAACTTCACCCATATGATTTTCTTCTTCAACAATCATCTCACGAGCAAACTCTTCTAAAATAACACAACGATCTTTTGTTAATTCTAGGAGTTGATAATATAATTCAAGCCCGTTTTGCTCATGCTCTAAGCTTTCATCTAAAATGGAGTTAATATCATGTTGATGTGTTTCTAATAATTCACCAATACTTAAAGATGGATGGCCTTCAAAATGAGTAATCATCTCTCCTACGCGCGTTGCATGCATTAATGATTCCTGTGCTTGCTCGGCTAACCATTTGGTAATTGGAATTCTACTATGGCCATAAACCATAAATGAATAATGCGTATAACGCACGACGCCAGCCATTTCTAATTCTAAAATACGGTTTAATACTTGCATAATTTGTGTTTGATCACAGTTTTGTAATTTCATTAATCTTATTTCCTTATCTCAAATAATATCCTTCCAAAGCCTATTACCTAGTCTAACAAAATCTTGACCATAACCAAATGATTAAATCAATAATCCCTCTGAAATAAGTCATTGGAAACTATCGATAAGCCAACTATAATAAGTAAATGATTTTAAAAAAATAAAAGGCCCACTACACAATGAGACGGAATTTATATCTTGGCTTTGGTATTATCATTCTTATAATTGCAGCATTATTATTTATGGTGCATGCAAATATCTGGTGGTTAATTGGTTTTTTACTGGTTTTAGCGATAATTGCTGTACATGACTTAACCCAAAGACGGCACTCAATTTTAAGAAATTTCCCAATTTTAGGCCATATGCGCTTTATTCTTGAATTTTTTAGACCTGAAGTACAACAATATTTTATTGCTGATGATAAAAGTGAATTACCGTTTAATCGTGAAACGCGCGATGTCATTTACTCAAGAGCTAAAGGGGAAAATGACACGATTGGTTTTGGTACAGAGTATGACTTAAATGCTGAAGGCCATGAGTGGGTATTACACTCATTAAACCCAAAACATGTCAGTGAGGTACAAGAACATATTACCATTGGTAATAGCCAGTGTAAGCAACCCTACCAAGCTTCACGCCTCAATATTTCAGCAATGAGTTATGGTGCATTATCAGAAAATGCAATTAAAGCGCTGAATAAAGGTGCTAAAATTGGTAAATTTGCCCATAACACTGGTGAGGGGGGATTAACTGAACATCACTTACAAGGTGGTGATTTGATTATGCAAATTGGTACTGGATACTTTGGTACGCGCACCCCAGAAGGTAATTTCTGTGAGGAAAAATATAAAGAAAAAGCAAACCTTGATGTCGTTAAAATGATTGAAATTAAGATCTCCCAAGGTGCTAAACCTGCGCATGGCGGTGTTCTACCTGCTGCTAAATTATCAAAAGAAATCGCTGAAATTCGTGGCGTACCAATGGGTGAAGATGTATTATCTCCTTCAGCACATACCGCATTTTCAACACCAGAAGAATTATGTCATTTTATCAAAAAATTAAGAGATTTATCCAATGGCAAGCCAATTGGCTTTAAACTATGTATTGGTAAGCGCTCTGAATTTTTAGGTATTTGTAAAGCAATGTTAAAGACTAAAATTTATCCTGATTTTATCACAGTCGATGGTGCTGAAGGTGGAACGGGAGCAGCCCCCATGGAATATGCATCACATATCGGTGCCCCCTTAAAAGATGCATTGATTTTCGTCCATAATGCTTTAGTTGGGGTTAATCTACGTGAAGAAATTCGCGTTATTTGTAGTGGTAAAGTTGCAACAGGCTTTGATATGGTCCGCTACATGGCTATGGGTGCTAATATGTGTAATGCTGCTCGAGCTATGATGTTATCCGTTGGCTGTATCCAATCACGCCAATGCAATACCAATCAGTGTCCTGTTGGTGTTGCAACTCAAAGTAAGCGTTTAATGAAGGCTCTTGATGTTGATGATAAGAAAATGCGCGTTGCGCGTTTCCATGATGCAACTGTCCACAGCTTCCTTGAAATCATTGGTGCTATGGGTTTAGATACACCGTGTGAATTAACACCCCATATGATACTAAGACGTGTCGATGCCAATAATATCCGTGCATATGATGATATTTATCATTATATTAAACCGGGCGCTTTACTTAAGGATGAAACAGTACCTGAACATTTTAAACAGTTCTGGCAAGATGCTTCAGCTGAAAAGTTCTAATTCTTTTTCGCCAAATCTAACACTTTAATAATCGGTTGATGCAACAGCATTTTCAATGATTGATTAATTGGTTGAACCAATTGATTATCTTTATCACCAATTGGTAAATAAAGCGCTAATGCTACATATAGTTCATCAAAATACAGCTGATCTAAATTACAGCATAAAATATACTTTTCATCATCTTGATAGATAATACGTTTTGCACTTAAACGATTTAATACTCGTTTTAAATCATCAACACTCACATTAGGCATAATGTTTAATAATTCAGAAAAACGCGTAATCTGTTGAGTAGATGATTTTGCATATAAATGTTTAATAGTCGTCATCGCAATATTAAAGGCTTGCATTTTATATACCGAACGTTGCGCTTGCGATAAATGTAAACCTTTAACAACAATCGCACCAAGAAGAAATATATACCAAGCAATCAATACCCATAATATAAATAATGGAATGGCAACAAGCGTACCATAGATAAGCTCATAAGTTGGCACAAGTGTCACATATAAGGTAAATCCGTACTTAACCACTTCAAATAAAATCACCGCAACTAAAGATCCTAAAATTGCATGTATTAATTTCACTTTTACAAAAGGAATCACACGATATAAAAATACAAAAGCAACAAAATAAAATAAGCTTGGTAGCATTAATAATAATTTACCTGCACCCTGTAATGTCCAATCATTAACCCACTTTAATGATAAAAGATAAGAACTCAATCCTAAGCCTAAGCCAAATAAGATCGGACCTAAAGTAATAATTGCCCAATAGAGTAAAAATGCATTGATAAAACTACGCTTATGCTCTACTTGCCAGATTTCATTAACCGCATGATCGATTGAGCGAATCATAAAAATACTAATAATAAATAAAGCCAGCGTTACAGCAACAGGTAAACCAATACGCTTAGAAACTAATTGATCAATATATTGACCAATGACTTCACCTGTATGCGGTGCAAAATTATTAAAGATAAAGCTCTGCATTTTTTGATCTAGTTGGCCATAATCTGGAATTAGACTAGCTAAAGTCATCATCATAATTAGAAATGGCACCATTGCTAAAAGACTTGTTAGCGTTAATGAGGCGCCTCTAGCCATTACATTTGAATCAACAAACTGTTTTAAAACCCAAAGCCAAAAGCGTATTGTTCGCTTGAACATAATTTGAATATTAAATGATTCTTTTTGCATCGATCACTGTACTTCTTTTATTGCCTACTCTATAAGTATAAGTGAAAATTTTCTTATCGGCTAAAATGCTTTTTATAAAGTAGCTGCAATACTTGTACTAATAATGCAAAACCAAAAGCACTGTAGATATAACCCTTATCAATCGAGATATCAACACCTGAAGCAATAATAATGACACCAATTAAAAGTAAGAAACATAATGCCAATAACTTAAAATTCACTTCTTTAGCTAATGGTGCTAAGTATTTAGCAGCAACTAACATTAACGCACATGAGACAAGAATCGATAAACTAATCACCCAGAGATTATCAATTAAGCCAATTGCTGTGATAATACTATCTAATGAAAAAACCATATCAATTAAGATAATCTGCACAATCGCACTTAGGAAAGTCTTTGCTGTATGTGATTTATTGTCATGATTTGGGAAAAACAGTAAATACACTTCATGCAGTGCCTTAATAATCAAAAACGCACCACCAAAAATCAAAATTAAATCACGGATACTAATCGCATTACCAAAAATATTAAATAAACTATCGGTTAGCTGCATTAAATAACCAATAAAAAATAGACCAACAATACGCATTAATGCTGCTAATATGATGGCAATTTTTTGCGTTTTCTTCTGAATAGATTCTGGCAATTTAGCCGTAATGATATAAATAAATAACAAGTTATCAATTGCTAAAATACTTTCTAATAAAGTAATCATTAAAAAGCCTGATACAAGTTCCAGCGGAACGTCCAAAAAAGTCATCTCCTAAATTATTCAATCGATTCCATTTTATGAATAGAAATTAATCAATGTCAATAGCTAAAATATATAAAGTTAAGATTTTTTATGCTTTTAAATTAACTTAAATATATCAATACGAATAAAAAGCATTTACAATAAGTGACGATTTTGATACCACAAAATCATTTAACTATTGATGAAAAAAAGCATAAAAAGGTTTATTATCAATGCCTTATATACTAGTAATCTACTACAGCCGCTATGGAAAAACCAAAGACTTAGCATATCAAATTGCCGAAGGCGTTTTAAGCGTTGAAGGTATCGAAGTAAAAATACGAACCGTTGCTGAAATCGTAACTACTACTGATAAAAACACAGCAATAACTGAGCAAGCTGAGCTTTGCGTTACTCAAGAAGAGCTTAAAAACTGCGCGGGTTTAATCATTGGCTCACCAACTTATTTTGGTAATATGGCTGCTGCCATGAAACATTTCTTTGATTCAACTTCTGATCTTTGGATGACAGGCGCATTAATTAATAAACCAGCTGGTGTCTTTACTTCAACTGGTGGTATGCATGCAGGTCAAGAAGCAACACTTTTAAGTATGATGCTACCACTTTTACACCATGGGGCTTTAATTACGGGTATACCATATAGCTGTAAAGCACTACATACAACAACTACAGGTGGTAGCCCTTATGGTGCATCTCATCATGCAGGTGGTGTTATTGCAAATCCAATTTCTAAAGATGAGAGCGATGTCTGTAAAACATTAGGTAAAAATGTTGCCACCTTAGCGAAAAAGCTTCAAGATTAAATATTTTTTACTAAAAATCATATATTTAGGCACGATAAATCACCTCTCTACAACTTAATTTATCATACATTTTAAAATCCTTATAAAAACCATTATTTGCATAAATCAACGCTATTCTATATAATAATCTTGATATCCGGGGGCGATTATGGATTCGACGGGAATTACAACGCTTTTTCGGTGCATGTCGAGGGTGCTATCTTACCTCGTAAAATACGATGCAAATTGTCATAATAACTGGCAACAAAAACAAAAAATCTCGTGTACCAGCTAACGATAATGCGTATGCTGGTGTTGCAGCGAAAGCTGCTTAATTCAGTCTAAACAACTGAACGCGAACGTTGGTTACTATTTGTCTGTAGGTAGTAAGTCCCAACGGTCATATTTTTACAGACTCGTCTAAGGGCTACACCTGTTAGCGCCTTGATTAAACTTTAAACGGGTACACTTTAGACCTTCCCTGACCATCGGGTAGTTTAAAGCAAGCATTAAAGATCGGTCTAAACATGTAGAGCCAAAAGCTGAGGATTTGCGGACGCGGGTTCAACTCCCGCCGCCTCCACCATTCACCAATTCCACCTACTTCTAAGCACATCCAACAAAGCCCATAAAATTCTTTAAAATCAATGAATTAAAGCGTTTTCCTGATCATCTCAACTCCATTTTCATCTATCGAAATCCATTTGAATCCACGTTCAAAGTGGGGTAACATTTGGGGTAACTTTAATGATCGTCAATATTGGAATTTAGCGAATGGCAAAAGTTACCCCACTTCAAATCAAAAATGCACAACCAAAAGATAAGCCCTATAAAATTTATGATGAGCAGGGCCTATTTATGATTGTTAACCCCAATGGCAGTAAATGGTGGCGTCTAAAGTATCGTTTTCAAGAAAAAGAAAAAACTATATCTTTAGGTGTCTATCCAAAAATATCCCTTAAAGAAGCACGAGTAAAACGTAACCAACATAGACTTATTATAGAATCTAAACATGATCCATCAGAAGTAAGAAAAGAAAAAAAATTAAAGGAACGTAGTGATCATTCTTTTGCACACCTAGCTCTTTTATGGCATAAGAAAAAAGCAACTAACTGGACTACAAAATATTCTGACAGCGTTCTAACCAGAATAAAAATAAACCTTCTGCCTTATATTGGCAAAACAGATATCAATGATTTAACACCCAAAATAATGCTAGAAGTATTACGTAAAATTGAATTAAGAGGCGCAATTGAAACTGCTCATCGTATTAGGTCTATTGCTAGCCAAATCTTTAAATTTGCTATTGCTATGGATATATGCATCTCTGATCCAACTCGAGATATTGGTGCAGCTTTAGCTGTCTCACCTACTAAACATTATCCATCGCTTACAAACCCAAAAGATATTTGCATCCTATTGCATAAAATTGATAAATATCCTGGTAGCTTCACTACGCGCTGTGCCTTACAGTTAGCCGCTTTATTTTTTGTTCGTCCTGGTGAACTTGCACAAGCAAAATGGTCAGAATTTGATTTAAATCTCAAACAATGGCATATTCCAGCTGAACGTATGAAAATGAAGTCAAAACATATCGTTCCATTATCAAAACAAGCGATAGACATCATACAAAGCCTATCTACATATACCGATCATAGTCCTTATTTATTTCCACACACTAAAAGTTGGAAACAACCAATGAATCGTGAAACACTACGTTGCGGCTTAAGGCGAATCGGTTATAAATCAGGTGAAATGACAACACACGGATTTCGTTCTATGGCTTCTACTCGCTTACACGAACTTGGATGGCCAAGTGATATTATTGAGCGTCAATTAGCACATGTTGAGCGCAATAAAGTCAAAGGGGCTTATAATTATGCTGAACATTTAGAAAAAAGAACTGAAATGATGCAATTCTGGGCAGATTATCTTGATCAATTAAAAATCTGCAGATTTTAGTAATTTAGCTGTGACAGTGTGACAACTAATTATAAAGCATTCTCATATTAACTATGAATATCATAAGTAGAGACTCTGTTTATCTATGCTTAAATATCTATTGCAATAAAAGCTGAATAGTTTGGATGTTTCCTATAAGAATTATTTTTCTTTCTTTCATAATATGAACCTAAAAATGTAATATATTCATAATTCATTCTTTTTAAAATGTTTTGAGCTCTACTATTAGCATCTCTATTCGGAAAATTTAAACCAGCTCTTAATCTTATTTCATCATAACTGAACTTAATACCATGAACCTTTTCAATAAAGATTAAATCAAGCCACATTAAATTTTTCTTTTCAAGCCAAAAATCTAATATCAACTCAACTGCATTATCATCATTATAAAATTCAAAATACTCTTGCTTTTTCTTATAATAAAGACCTTCTTTAACATTAATATACATACCATAGTTCTGTTGGACAAAATTTACTTTTTTACCATGAGGTAATGTAAACTGACGTTTTTTCAATAGTCCCACTGGCATATTTTCACATTCTTCATCTAATTTTTTGAAAACTCCTAAGGGGTTTTCTTGCCAATAAACTTCTGTTTTATGCGTTCTTAAAATAGCCTTCATAGGGTCTTTAACTATATCATCGACATATTCCATTACAACATCTTTAAAAGCCTGATATTTAAGAGTAGTTTCTGGTGAAAAACTATATTGATAGCGTAATCGATCTTGTGCTAAAGCAAACATACAATATGCTGACCATCTAGAATAAAGTATTTCAAACAACTCAGAAATACCTAAGTTATTATTATAACTATCACTCTTTGGTGAAGAGATAGACTTATGTTGTTTTCCTCTGCCTGTAGATTGCTCATTTATCCAATCCTTTTCATAAGCCTTACAATTGTAAGCCCTCATCCACTCCCTAATTAAGTCTGCAATAGAGATCTTCCCTATTGACTCATCATTCATTACTCTATAATAATTACGTAATACCTGATCTGTTGGATTTTCAAAGTCTAATTTTTCACAATAAATTAAGTGAACGATGAATCTATCATAATTCGTTTTATAATCATCAAGAAAGTAATACATAGTCCGTTTATAATTTTCCACCACGTAAAGATGAAAAAGTTGTTCGTCCATTTCAATATATGGATTTCTTATTTTATCTGGAATAATAGTAATGTATTTATTATTATTTTCATCCACTCTATTAATAAAAGCTTCAAGATGTTCGATAGCAACCATATACAGCCATGAAAATAAAAATAATGCTTCATTTTCAACTCTCACTTCATCATTAAGAAAGCCTAACGACAATTTAATTTTTCTGTATACACTCTCGAAAAATTCAAAGTTACTTTTTAGATACAATCCATTATGATAAAACATGATTTATTACCCTTCATTAATCTTGTTATTTAGACGAATCTCTATGTTTATAAAAAGCAGCTAATTTTGACAAATAATCTAACTTCAATCTTTTCTTGGATTCCTCTATATATTTTTTTGTTTTCCTCGCATCATAAATTCCTAATACTTCAGAAATACTATTAATTGAAAACTTAACTGAGTATGCTTCTTCAAGTATTAAAATATCTACTATTGGTAATAAATAGCCTGATAATAATTTTCCACCAAGTTCATCAATACTTCTATGCCCTTTAATAGCATAAAGCTCAATATAATCATTTTTATCAACTCTTGATTTTGATGATAACTTTTCGAACAATCCATTTAATAGATCACCTGCAAAGTTAAAAGCAAATGCATGTGCCTGTGACTTGATTCTTGTAAACTTCTTACTATCATTACTACCTATTGGGTTTTCATAAAAATATGGTAGCCCCATTAATCTGGCGTGTTTTACTGTTAATGGTGATATTAATAGTTCGTTAAAGAACATACTAACATCATTATACTTTTTCCAATAAATCTGTTCATTATTAGTACGTTCAGAGTTACCATCACTACTTAAATACCTGAACCAACATAATGCATTCCAGCGATGAAACAATGCTTCAAACAATTGATTAACCGACCATGTCATTACATCAGCATAATTTTTAATATCAAATTTATTATTAAATTGAAACGTGTGTAAATTCAGTTGTTCTTTGCATTCTCTAATGAAAGGTTTTCCCTCATATTCTTTCATTTCTTCAACATTAGCAAAGCATAAGTGTAATTTATCAATCTCATATCCTTGGAATCTATCCGCTTCAGCAGCATAAAAATCACAAAAATCTTTAAGATCACGATCAAAGTATTTAATTGCAATAGTTTGATTAGTGGAAAATCTGTAATTATACCAAGCAGAGCCTGGTTTATTTGAAAAAGTTTTATTCATCTGATCCACAAGACTAGCATAAGCATGTGTCATATTTAGACCTACGGATACAACAGCTGCATAAGAACCAACAAATGCTCTGAAATATCGCGCTTTCTCTTCTGGATTTTTTATATATTCACTCTGTTTAAATCGCTTCAAAATATCGAAATAAACTTTATCTTCTTGAAAAAATAATTCTATATTTCTACTCTTCATACATAAACCTTAATTTAATTAACTTAGTAGCTTATTCTTTAATGCGAATTGAAATTAACAATGCAATAAAAAAACAAATAATTAACATCAAGAAAACTAACTGATAACTATTTGCTGAAGACATTGAAATAGGTAAGCCTTTATGATCAAAAAATGACAAAAATAGCCCGACTATTTGGATCATTATAGAACCTATGAGAATGGAGAACATATTGGTTATTCCTAAAGCAAGTCCAGACATATGACTATTAACAATCTTTGCTGCTCTTGTATATGCGGGAATAATGCCTGCATTAGACACTCCATATATAAAAAACATCAATGGCAACAGACTAATATTTATTCTTGGGATATAAATTATGACTATCATAACCATTAGAGAGAAAAATGCAGATAGCCTCATTAATGTTACATTCTTAACTCTTAAACCCACCAGCCCAAATAAAGAACATCCAACGATCATACCAATAAAAATAAGACTAACTATAAATGCAGACTGCGTATGACTTAAACTTCGAAAACTCTCTGTGTAATTCACTCCCCACATTTCTGCAAATACTGTTGTAGGCCCATAAAGACAACCAATATAGATACAATTAACCCACAAAGGTTTTATTTTCAGTATACTCTTAAAGTTTCTCAATGCTTTAAAATCATGCTTTGTCTTCATATCATTTGTATTCATTGGCAACTTTACAAAAAAGAATCCAATACTGATGATAAAAAATAACAATGAAAAGCTAACCATAGTCAATCTTGGCCCAAGATTATCTATATAATACCTTAATGGGCCTTGACCAAACGCAGCTCCCATCATTCCCATTGCCTGTGTAATCCCTGTTAATATTGAAAACGTTCTTATTGAAAAATAGGTTGATGCTATTCTTAATGTCCCTACAAATGCAAATGCACCACAAAAGCCCATAATAAACCTAGATAATAAAGCTGGCAAAATGCTTGTAGACTCAACGAATAATATACAAGCAACCCCTGTTATTATTGATGCTAAAGCCATAATCCTTTTTGCACTAAAATAATCTGTTAATGGGCTCCGTTGCAACTTTGACAAGTTATCTTAATTTAACTTACTCTAGTTGCTTTTACAGTTGGGCTTAACTTATGAATCCATTTAAATATCGTCAATTTGAAAGCATCTTTATCCTACAATGCGTTCGTTGGTATTTAAAATATGGTTTAAGTTATCGTGATTTATCTGAAATGATGAAAGAGCGTGGTATTGAAGTCTGTCATACAACCATTTATCGATGGGTTATACACTATTCCCATGAACTAAAGAAACGTAGCAACTGGTATCGTATGGGTAGAATTGGTAATTGGCGTGTTGATGAAACCTATATTAAGGTTAAAGGTAAATGGAAATATTTATATCGAGCTGTCACAAGGGATGGTAAAACCATCGACTTTTACTTATCACACACTCGAAACACCAAAGCTGCTAAACGCTTCCTATCTAAAGCGTTAAAGAATAATAAAGACTGGATTCCATCAAAGATTAATACTGATTTAAATCCAGCCTATAATCATGCAATAGCTCAGTTAAAACAAGAGAATCCAAGCTACGCACACATTGAGCATCGTAAGAATAAATATCTCAATAACATTGTTGAACAAGATCATGGCAAGTTGAAACGATTAATTAAACCGATGCTTGGATTTCAGTCCATGAAAACAGCCAATGCTACGATTACTGGATATGAAGTGATGCGCATGTTTAAGAAAGGGCAATTTAAGATTTGGTTAGAAACTAAACGACAAACTGAAGCACAGTTTATCAATGAATTATTTGGTATTTATGCAGCCTAATTGTATCTGGATGAAAGCATTTTATAACTTTTAGAAATAGTTGCAACGGAGCCCAAAATTTAAACTTGTTATATATTAATTGTTTATTCATTTGTCATATGATTGTTATATAAAAGTCGCTATATTAACATAAGCTTATTGTTTTAGTGCATAAAAAGCTTAAGAAATATAACTACTTTGACAAACCTCATCCAAATACCTGTTTTAATGAAGATGATTCTTCAATAGAGAATGTAGCCCCTGTATGATAAAAAGGTGCAAACGGATCATTGAGCTTATAATTTTTGCTATCTTCACAATAGCGAATATATTCATTTCTAAAATGTAAACTCTCTTTATCGTCTATCGATGGAATAATACTGATTCCTTTACTTTGTATAATGCCAAATAGCCCAATCATGCGTTGTTGATCTACCCTACTTTCAAACAATTCGCCCAAACTATTGTCATCAATATTTATTTTAACTCCATCAGGTAAAAATTGAAAAAATTGAGCCAAATCATCAAGATTCAAACTATTTAGTTTAGTTCCTCTAAAGTTAACTGTTGTAATATGCCCTGGAATTGCACCAACAAATTGCAATAGTTGTGATTTATCTAATGAAGTACATAAAGGTTGATTGCTAAAATCTAGCTCAGTTTCATTTATTGGCGTCGATTTAATCTTATTGCAAAAACACCTAAAATTACCATCATATTGTATTTTCATTTAAAGGATATCTTTTGTTTCAAATAAAAATATATTTTGACCAATAAGCACTCTAAAATACATACAATTTTTATTACAGTAAAAATCACACATCTAATTATGTCAGTATTTTAGAGCAATTTAGTTAATACAATAAATGCTAGATTATGCTTTCATCTTAGCTAAAGATTCAACTAGCGCATGTTTCGCATCATTTAATAATGCCTCTCCATGGGCACTTAATAAATGCTTAAAATCTAAGGCAAGTATTGGCTTAAACCCTTGAGCTTTAATTCCTGTTGCTTGAAGCCAGATATCAGAGATTGAGGCTTTGCCAAAGAAGTTTTGTGATTTATAAAGCTTGGCTGTTTCTTCACTAAAATAAGGGTCTTGCTTAGTCCAGTTTTTAATGCTATCACAGCTAATTATCACACCCCCATTGGTATTTAAATACAAACAAGCTTCAGGAAAGTTCGAGTGAATAAAAGGTATTATTTGCATATTTTTTACTGGCAATTGATTAGTTTCATCTAAATAACCATCAATCTTTGCACCATGTTCATCTGTCATGCCAGCTAATGCCCAAAGTGAAGCATCTTGATAACGTGCTTTATAAAAAGCATCATCACGGCCATGAAATGAACCAATTCTTAAGATATGTTTGACATGACCTAATCGATCAAGCACTTCTAAACCTTCATCAGATAACTTAACTGTGTTAATTAAGGTTAATTCACTACCTTCTTTTAGAATAATCATATTACGGCTATGCTGTAATCGTACACCTTCAAATGTAGTGACATTACTACCAGTTACCATATAAATATTCTCTAAAACTGATTCAATATTACTGTGATTAATCATCATATTTTCGTTACACATTTTCCCTTATCCTCCTTCTTATATTAATTAAGGGCGCGCATTTTATCGAATTAAACTATATTGTCAATCATTAAATTCCATTTTTTTTGACATTACTTGATTTGTTTTAAAAAAAATTCAAGTCTTAACGTGAAATATGGCCGACTTGTTGACGTATTTGCCATAAAACTTCAACATCTGATTCAGAGATAGTACTTAGTTGACCAACGCTTAATGCTTTAACTAATACTTCACAAGTATGCTCAATGCGATTAACGCCAAAAAATGCCTCTTTTAATGAATCACCATAAGAAAGTACACCATGTTTAGCTAAAATCATATTTTTACTTTTTTCTAAATAAGGGCTAATTGCATCAGCAATTAATTCACTACCTGGTCGTGCAAAGGCTACAATTGGAACAACACCTGCACAAATGGCTAGTTCCGATAAGATATTATCTGGAATCGATGCTAACTCTGGCTTAGCGACTGATAAAGCAATTGCATTAACAGGATGTGCATGAATGACAGCTTGAGCATTGGTTCTTTGATAGATACGTAAATGTAGTGGTAATTCTGATGAAGGCGTATTTTCAATGATTTCACCTTCAAGACTTACAATAGCAAAATCATCCTTTTCCATCCCCCATAAATAACTACCACTTTTGGTAATATAAATCTTATTATCATACTTAAAGCTGATATTACCATCACAGGCCGCTAAATAGTTTTTTTCAAATAATTTCTCACCAATAACAACTGTTGTTTGCTTCAACGCATCTAAAGTAGATTCATTAAATCGCATGGCATGGCTCATCTATTATTACATCTTTAAAAGTTTTTTGATCATATACGCCTGTATCTAAGATCCAACCTGTGACCAAAGTATATGGTGTTATATCAAACGCTGGATTATCAACAATAATATGATCTTGTGACCATTGGATAGAATGATCTTTATTACTAAAGCCTCTTACTTCAGAGTCTATACGTTTTTCTATGATGATTTCATCACCTGAGTCAATGCTTGTATCAATCGTTGTATAAGGCGCTGCGACATAAAATGGAATCTTATGATACTGTGCTAATATAGCAAGCCCATAAGTGCCAATTTTATTTGCAAAATCACCATTTTTAGCAATGCGGTCAGCACCAACAATAACAACATCAACTTGTGCCTGCCCCATTAAACTTGCTGCCATATTATCGCAAATTAAGGTATGCTTAATACCCAATTTATCTAATTCCCAAGTTGTCAACCTTGCCCCTTGTAATAAAGGGCGTGTCTCATCAACATAAACATGAATAGCTTGATTATGATCATAACATTTTTGTATGACACCTAATGCCGTACCAATGCCAACAGTTGCAAGGCTTCCTGTATTACAATGTGTTAGGATATTGTTATAAGGCTTTAAGCTTTCAGCACCATAATTAGCCATTTTCTGACAAAGCGCTACATCTTCATTAAATAAGCCTTCTGCTGTATTCACTAAAGCAACTGGATAATTATCTTTATTTAATGCAGCTTTCATTTGATTAAGATTATTCATCAAATTAACAGCCGTTGGCCTGGCACGTTTTAACTGTTCAATCGCATTTGTTAATTCATTTTTATTGGCACCTTTTTTTGCCATATGCGCAATAAATATCGAAGCTGTAATCCCAATTAAGGGTGCACCACGAACTTTTAAAGATTGAATAATATCAATCATCGTTTCTAACTCATCGCATTTAAGCCAAACTTCTTTATGTGGTAGCTGTGTTTGATCGAGAATTTCAAATACGTTATGTTCATATCTTAATGCCCTTGAGATTAAATCTTGCATAGTACCCTCCATCGATTGAATTAATGATAACTAAACGCTTGCTACATCTAAAGCAATATCTTCTTTGAGTAATTCTGAAACTAAAGTTAAACTTGCCTCAATCGAGTTATTTTTCTCAGTCAAAGTCAATTGCTCAACGGCTAATATCAAAGCTTGTTTTTCGATCATTTGACGTGATGTATGACAGTCAATTGATAGAAAATCTGCTACTTGAGCGCTACCTATGGTACGTCTTATGATTTCAATGGCGCAAAAGCCTATCATTTCTACTTTTAGCTTGGTTTTATCAAAGTTTAAGCCTACTAATAGTTCAATACTTTGATTGTAGATATAGCTGATTGTATCTTTTAGCCATAATTGAAATTTTAATTTCTGTTTGTGGTCATTTTTTAAATGGTAGTTACTTGCTAAAAGACTAATGAATAAGTTTGCTATTAACATACCAATATCAAAACTAATAGGGCCAATTTTAGCAAACTCAGGGTCGATGGCTTTCATCTTGTGTTGATTTAGCATAATTGACCCTGTATGCAAATCACCATGAATTAAGGCATCTTGTTTGTTATAATAGATTTGCTGTAATTTAGCTCTTGTTGCCTGTAGATGCGTATTCTCAAAAATATGCGTTTTAACCCAAGTTAGATTTTCTTCAAGACACAGTACCCCATTTGGATAGTCAAGACCAAAAGGATATTCAAAAACAAATAAACGCGTAATCTCCTGTAATTCAACAATACCTTCCTTATAACTGATATTACTGCCTTGTGGCGATTGATCTTCTGGAATATTATTTGCATATGATGCAATCATTTCAATGACTTGTGCTTTAAATTGATTAAATATTTCTCCTTTTATTAATGCATCTCGTATGACAACGCAATCACTTAAATCCTCCATTAGCATTAAGTGATGCTTTTCACTGTAATAATATACTTCTGGATAAGCGCTTTCTTTCATTTGAGCAAATTTTTCTAAAATATCTGCTTCAAACAAGTTACGTTCACTATTAATTGCAATTGCTTGATAACGATAGGCAAACGGTGGTGCATATTTAGCAATTAAGGAAAAATCATTGAGTAATTGCAGGCGAAATACTTGATTAACATTACCTTGTGATAATTCACTTATTTGATGGATTTCACTTTGAAATTTTGCTGGTAGTTGATTCAACTGAGTTAATTGATTAACGACCTGTTTTAATTTTTCTTTTGACATTAAAGCATGATCATTACAACTTAGTTCATCAGACATCTTATCCTCGCCCTTTTATTTAAATACCTTTTAATATTTGATGGCGGGCATTGTAAACATAAATTATGCTTAAGTCATGTTTTAAAAGTTTTAAAATATGAAGATGATCTTTTACTTAATTGTACTTTATACGGCTAATAATTAACTTATAATAAAAATAGATCAATTGATTGTGATGATAATATGAACCTTATTCTTATCTCTTTTCTAATACTTATCTTATTTTTACTTGGCCCATTGTATTTACTATTAAGTGGTAAGGTTAAAATTGGCTTAGATTGGCGAACTGCCAGTCACGCACCTTGTCATTTTTTAAAAAAATATCCAACAGAAAACGAGGCTGTGATCGTCTTATTTTCAGCTAAATCATTTAACTGGCGTGGTGCATTTAGCACCCATTGCTGGCTTGCAACTAAATTAGCCTTAGATAATGACTATACCATTTACCAAGTCATTGGCTGGAATCAATATAAAAATAAACCGATTGTTGATATCTCTACTGGTAATCCGGATAAGCTCTGGTATAACGCCTTACCTAAAATTGAAGCCATTACAATTGGCAATCATAACAAATCATTAATTGAAAAGCTTAAAAACATTGTCAATGATTACCCCTATGCTAATACCTATCATGCTTGGCCTGGGCCTAATAGTAATACCTTTATTAACTATCTAATTAAAGAATTACCTCAATTAAATTTTACCACACCCTATAATGCATTGGGCCGTGATTATTATTTAAAACTAAAACTCAACCACCTATCTATTTTGGGGTTAATTGGCTATCGTATTTCTTTTAAATCATTTTATTTAACATTACTTGGATTAACCCTTGGTATTTCCTTTAAACCACTTGGCTTTATTATTCCAGGCATTGGTTTAGTTGCTATTTTTAAACGATAATACGTTAAATTTTGCGATCATCTATTTCTATGTTATAAAAATATTTCTATCTTATATTTAAATCTAAGGATATTAATCTATGAAAACAGTTCTTTGCTATGGTGATTCAAACCTAAGAGGCTTTATACCTGGCTCTTTTAATGAAACAACAGGCCTTTCAGGGCGCTATGACAAAAATCAACGTTGGAGCGGTTTATTACAACAAAAGCTAGGCAATCAATATGATATCATAGAAGATGGTGTTAATGGTAGAACAACTAACCTAGATGAAATTACCCCTGGTCGTGCTGATCGTAATGGCTTAAAATCTTTACCTGTTGCGCTAGAAGCAGCCTTTCCAATTGATCTTGTTATTTTTTGGTTAGGTACCAATGATACTAAACTACAGTTTAATCGTAGTGCAGATAAAATTGCCGAAGGCTTAAAAACATTAATTAATCTAGTTAAACTTTCCGAAAAAGGCCCAAATGGCGCACCGCCAGAAATATTAATTATTGCCCCACAACCGGTTATTAAAATAAATGACATACACCCAGAATTTGCGCTCGATGCAGATGAAAAATCGAATCAACTGGCAAATGCTTATCAGAAGCTTGCTGAAAAAGAGAATTGCCACTTTTTTGATGTTGGCCAAATAATTACTTCAAGTCTAATTGATGGTGTTCATATTGATGAAAATGACAATAAAAAAGTCGCTGAAGTCATTTATAATAAAGTACTAGAAACACTAGAAGTTTACGCCTAACACTGGATGATAGAAAAACGATGAATCAGATAATCGATCAATTAAGAAAACTAGAAGAATCACTATGGATTGCTCATAAACGATTTGATTATGATTATATGGATCAAATTCTTGATGAAAATTTTTTTGAATATGGACGTTCAGGAAAAATATATTCAAGATCAAAAACAATGTCACACCAATACCAAGATATCTTAGCAAAAATACCACTTGAAAACTTTCAAATGCATGATATCAGTGATCATGTCAAACAAGTAACTTATATCAGTGAAGTAGGTATAGAAAAATTACGTGCCAATAGAAGTTCAATTTGGATCAATAAGAATAATCAATGGAAGTTAATATTCCACCAAGGCACACCAATTGATAATCTAGCTTTTCTACCTAAATCACCAAGATGTAGCTTTAGATTACTATCAGAAAGTCATCAAGATAGACAATTACTTGAGTATTTAGATACAAATCCCATCAATATGGAATTTTTCCCAAATGGTGCCAAATCTTGTGATGAAATTCCAAAGATGATAGAACGCTTTATTAATAATTATAAACAATATAATACACCAATATTTATGTTGTTTAATCAAAAGAATGAATTTATTGGTAGGGCTGGATTTTCTTATGTTTCTGAATTAAACGCTATCGAAGTAGGCTATGTAATTGATCATATACATTGGAAAAAAGGTTATGCGACAGAAGCACTGAAAACACTCTTAGCTTGGGCAACTTATCATTTTGACTGTCAAGAAATTTTCGCATTTACTGGTATTAATCATATAGGATCTATCAAGGTCATGGAAAAATCTGGCATGCAATATATATCAAATCGCATCTTAAAAGGTATTGAGTGCGTTTTATATTCATACCAAATAAACTAACCTTCTTTGAAAGCGTAAATTTAGCTGCCATAATCATTAAAGTCTATAACGCATATATGAAGTTAAGGAAGCTTGTGATTGACCATTTAGACCACCTGGTTTTAACCGTTAAAAATATTGAAGCAACCTGCAAGTTTTATGAACAAGTATTAAATATGCAAGTGATTACTTTTAAAGGTAGTCGTAAAGCACTTAAGTTTGGCCAACAAAAAATTAACCTACATCAAAAGGGTTATGAATTTGAGCCAAAAGCATTAAAGCCAACACCTGGTAGTGCTGATTTATGCTTTATTACACAAATGCCACTAAATCAACTGATTGATCAACTAAAAGCTCAACAGATTATGATTGAAGAAGGTCCAGTCAACCGTACTGGTGCTTGTGGTGATATTATCTCTGTTTATTTTCGAGATCCAGATCATAATTTAATTGAGATATCAAATTATGTTGAAAGCTAAACTTGTTAAATACTTTGAAAGTTTACGCTATATACTAGCAGCAATTGGATTTTATCTTGCCTATCAACCAAATAATACATCAGCTGAAGCAATAGCCTACTTGGTATTATGGGCGGTAGTACCATTAGCTGGGTTAACAGGACTTGAATCCGTTTTTCTATCTAATGAAACTGCCATAGCTAAAGGCCGTGAAGCCGGTAGTGCTTATCAAATTCAATCAGGGTTAAACAATCTTGCCACAGCTATTACTGCATTTATTATCTGGTATTTTCAATGGGGAATGAAAGCGAGCGTAACAATTATTTTTGTTTTATATATCTTTTTTATCTTATCTTCTATTAATCATAGTATTGAATATTTTAGACAAGAAAATAAAAAACTTATTCATCTTTTTCGGCCAATGATTACACTGATTTTAATACTTGTATCATTACCAATTATAATGCCAGGATTTTAATTTTAGATTTTTATTTATTTAATTAACTGCCGTAAACTATCAGAAATTTCAAAAAACCAACACGCAAGCTCAGCACTCTGGTCATAAGATGTTTCAATAACTTCATCTTGAAACCATAAGCCATTTTCAGCCTGTATTTGCACAAAGTAAGATGATATTTCCTTAATCGCAAATAAATACAAAGGATTTTTTATAATTTTATAAAGAATCGAAAGCGCCCAGGCTAATTTATGACTAAAACGACTACTTAATACATTAGTATGACAAGATAAGGCATAATCAGTATATGCTTTGGCATACTTTAAATATTTTTCATCTTTTGTCTCTAAATACAGTAAGCTTAAAAATGCTGAAGGATATGCCAGCATAAAATAAAGTTGATTTGGCTGTGCCTTACTTACACAACAAAAAATTGCCTGATCTTGGCTAAAGTCTGTAATCGGGTCATTATTTTGATTAAATCGTAAATAGAATCGCGCTAATAAATCAGGTTGTTTATCATAACAATCACACAAATAATTAGCAGCTTCAAAAGCTTTAGTCAATTGATCACGCTCTAGATTAATCAAACCTTGATAAGCAGCAGTTAAAACATCTGTTATACCAGTATCAAGTTCTTTTTTATTTGTTTGCCCAATTTGATATTGATTAATATAGTTATAAACTGGCTCTGAAAGCTCTTTTATATCAAGTTTATAGGCCGCCCTTTCTATCCAACTATTCATATAAGCCCAAAACTCAATATACTCAGGCTTGATACTTTTAGTTGTAGCATTCCATAAAAGATCACCATCTTTTTGCATATAATTAACTTTAATATTATTAATCACTCTCTTAGCTAAATCCTCCCGTTGAGCATTAATAAACATCATCGGTGCCTTATAGTAACAGGTTAAATCACTTGCATGATCACCAAAACTACCATCTTTATTAAGATGGCTCGAAAAATAATTTAATGTTTTTTGTGCACAATCCGTCATTTGTTGTAAAATATCCAATGTACTTTTTTCTAAAAGCGCATTTGTTGTATTAGTCATAAGCAATACCTTAAAAATTTTATATAATGGATCTTAATTACTTAACAATATGCTGATTTAAAAGATTTGTACCATATAAATTTTTTAATAAAATCTCCAGTCAGGTTGCGTATCCTGCCAAATATCTCTTTGCAAATCAAGTAACTCTTGATTGAAGCTCTGCCACTGTTTCATTTCTTTATTTTGCTTATGTTTAAGTTTTTGATATAAGGCTTGTGCTTCTTTTTCTGAGACTTGTTTGCCATTTTTATAAGCAATTACATTTAATTGTGGTTTATGATCTTTACCTATACTACGTGAGATAAAAACCGTTTGAATATCTGGTTGATAAAATGCTTCTAGTGCTTGATTGTATTGCTTTAGATTAACCCAACCAACGCTACCATCTTGAGGATCGCCTACTTTTACCCAACCATCCTTTTGATAAACTTTAATTAATTTTGTACTCGGTGATACTTGTTTAATTACTTGATCAGAATTAGCCTTAGCATATAGATTAACCCTATCAACTTCTTTTGACTCTTTGGCTAAACTATAAGCTGAAAATGATAGACTCATCACAATAATAGCTATTATTTTTATCAATCGCTTACATCCATTCATCTTAATTTACCTCCCTTTATCCATCACCTAATTTATTGTAATCAACTAGGACTGGTTAATTCAATTGTGCTATTAAAACTTGTTAAAATTAATATAAACTAAGATAATTAAGCTTACTCGTTTATCATTAAGTGGGGTTTTAGAATATGATAAAAAAATTAATCTATATCATTAGCTTGTCAATATTTCTGACTGTATGTGCTTATGCTAATAGTCCATGGTTAGATTTTAATAAACAACAACAATTAAAGACACTCACCCCCCTACAATACGATGTGACTCAAAATGATGCAACTGAGCGTGCATATCATAATGCCTATTGGAATACAAAAAAAGAAGGTATTTATATTGATGTTGTCTCAGGTGAGCCGCTATTTAGCTCAACAGATAAATACGATTCAAAAACAGGCTGGCCAAGTTTTACAAAACCCATTGATAAGAATTTTATCATTACCAAAACAGACCGCGCCTACTTTTTTATCACACGCACTGAAGTTCGTTCGAAATATGCTGATTCTCATCTAGGCCATGTTTTTGGTGACGGGCCACCACCAACACATAGGCGTTATTGTATTAATTCAGCTTCTTTAGTCTTTATTCCAAAAGATCAAATGAAAGAAAAAGGTTATGGCGAGTACTTATATTTATTTGATCAACCCAAAAAACAATAAGATTTACTTTCTTTCAAGCTGTTTATGATCGATTCTTTCATAAAATGAAAGCATACAAGGTAATACAAAGAGGATTAAAAATGTTGTAAACAATAATCCAAATACAATAGAAATTGCCATTGGAATTAAAAATTTTGCTTGTAATGATGTTTCAAATAATAAGGGCAATAAGCCAACAATTGTGGTAATCGATGTCAGTAAAACCGGTCTAAGCCTTGTTTTGGTTGCTTCAATAATTGCATCAACTGCCTTCATACCACTCATACGCTTTTCTTTATAAAAGCTTAATAAAATGATCGAGTCATTGACAATAATGCCTGATAAGCCAAATAAACCAAATAATGATAAAATAGTCATATCATAGCCTAGTAGTAAGTGCCCGACAATTGCACCAACAATTCCTAATGGAATCATTGACATCACCATCAATGGCCAACTATAGGATGAAAAAAATAAAGCTAAAATAATATAAATGAGAAATACACCGATAACTAAGCCTGTTAGCATATCAGAGAATGTCTGTGCCTGCTCTTGTGATTTACCACCTAAATCATAATTAACCTGATAAGCTTTTTTTAATTGTGATAGGGTATTTTCTGCTAATGAATGTAAGACTTCATTGGCATTGGTTAAATTACTGTCAATTTCTGCTGTTACATTAACCACCATTTTCCCATCTTGGTGAATCATACGATCAAAGCCACTAATTGCCTTGATTTTAATTAATGTCTGTAATGGCACCATTGAACCATTTGGTAGTTTGATTGGGAAATTTTCTAACTTTAATAAACTATCCTGATCATCATCCGTTAAAGATAGGCTTATATCAATCTCATCTTGACCTTCGGTAATTCTTTGCACTAAAACACGTGAGTAACCTGCGCTTACTTGTTTTGCAACTGATTTAGTTGTCACACCTTGGGCAATCGCTGATGGTTTTAACTCGAAAATCCATTGCTCTTTACCAAAGGGCAGATTATCAGAGATATTTTTCACACCCTGATACTGACTTAAACGCAGCTTAATATATTCTGCTGCCTTTTTAAGCTTTGATGCACTATTACCAAATAGGCGAATATCAATATCTCTTCCAGGTGGACCTGCAACGGGCGATGAGATTATCAACTCTTCTATATCATCTGATGGGCTTAATTTTGATCGCCATTTATGAATAAACTCATCATTAGAAATTGAACGATCATCTGGCATTGATAGTTCAACATTTAAATGGCCAACATTATCACCACGCTTCTGCCTTTGGTCACCTCTTAAATCAGCTGTTTTACCCATTACTTGGGTTACAATTTGGACTAAATTTGGCTCAGTTGGATGTGCTTTTTTTTCTGCTTTGGCAATTTCATTTAATACTGTTTCAGCATGGTTTAAATATTGATGAATTACTTTTTCAGGTGTACCTGGTACAAATACTGTATTTAACTTAATAATATTTGAATCAGGCATTTTAAAAAAAGTAAAAGGTACATGTCGACCAATAAGTAAGCTTATGGTTAATATGATACATAGCATTGCAAATACAATGACCGTATAACGCCATTTTAATGCCACTGATAATAAACGATAAAAATAAATATCACGAAAATATTCAAATCCATAATCAAGCTTCATTCTCATCTTAGAAGTCGACTGATGCTTCATTTTTCTAAAGCTACTTTTAAGATGATTAGGTAAGACTAAAAAGCATTCAAATAATGATGCGATAATGACACAAATAACCACTAATGGAATTGAAAATAAAACTTGCCCTATAATATCTGTCACTAGCATTAAAGGTAGAAATGCGGCAATGGTTGTTAGTGATGAAGCTAAGACAGGCTTTAACATTCTTCTTGCACCTAGAATTGCAGCCTTATAAGGTCTTGTTCCTAAACTAAATTCTCGATAGGCATTTTCACCAACAACGATCGTATCATCTACAATAATCCCAAGTGTCATGATAATGGCAAATAAACTGACCATATTAATTGAATCACCTGATATATATAAAATATAAAAAGTTGCAAAACAAGAAATTGGAATGCCCACAGCAACCCAAAATGCAACGCGTAGATTTAAAAATAATATCAATACAATGATAATAAACACTAAGCCAGTTAAGCCATTTTTAACTAATAATAAAATTCGATCTTTAATTAATGTCCATGTTTGATCATAAATAACAAGATTAATACCTGACTTTAAAGCATCTTGTTTTTGTATTTCATACCATTGAAACATCATCTTTGCCATTTTTAAGGTGCTATCACTTTGCGTTCTTAATAGCTGTAATTCAATCGCTGGACGATTATGATAAAATACCGTTGTTTCACCATCTTGTTTATCTAGCGTAATCTTTGCAATATCCCCAACAGTTGTTACTTGTAAACTATCTGTATCAGTAATTGGAATACCTGCGATAGATTCAATACTTCTTACCGCTTTAATAAAACGTAAATCCCGTGCAACATCTTTTTCTCCGGCTGTACCTAGTGGTGCATCACTACTATATTGATCTATAATTTGCGCAATTTCTGGCAAAGTCATATTCAAAGCACGTAATGTCTCTTGAGAGACTTTAACTGCAAATTCAAGTTTTGGTAGACCGATAATATTAATCTTTGCAATCCCCATTTGTAGTAGCTGATGTTCATAGTCATAGGCTAGTTTACGCATATCTTGAAGTGACTCATTACCTGAGATAATAATTTTTGCAACCGGTTCATATCGCTCAATCTTAGTAATCACAGGCTTTTCAGCATCTGAAGGTAAATTAGAGATTGCAGATACCCGCTGTTGGACATCTTGGTAAGCTTGTGCCATATCGGCTTTTTCTTTAAATTCTAAAACAAGTGTACCAACACCTGATTTTGCAATACCACGAAAAGTCTTTAAATTATCTAGGTCTCTTAAGTCTTTTTCTAAAGGCACAATAATTGAACGTTCAACATCAGATGCTGATGCACCAACCCAAGGAATATTAACCGTAATATAATTAATCTGAATATTGGGTAAAAACTGAGTATTTAATTTATAAAGACCAAATATCCCTGAACCAATCATAATAAACATCAATAAATTAGCAGCTACTTTATGCTGCACAAAAAAAGCAATAACACCCTTATTAATTTTCATCGCTAGCCACTTGTTTTAAATGATGATCATTTGTTTGATAGCTTACTTTTAGCCCACTTCGCGCTCCAGGAATATGACTTAACATAACCAAAGTACCTTCAGCCAAACTTGATGGTTTAATTAACTGATATAATTGCCCATTATCACTCAGCCAGCGTCCAGTTAACTCAACGGAATGTTTGAATAAATGATCGTCTTTAACTGTATAGATAAATTGATCATGATAAATTGCTGAGATTGGCACTTTAAATGCTTGGATTTCTGGTAGCTTTAAATACAATTTGATCGTTTTACCAAACGGTATATTGGCTGATGTATCCACACTTGAAAAATAAGCAACATGCCCTGTACCAAGCTTAGAGACATTATCACTTATACGTTTTAAGTCAAAGCAATTTGATGAAGCCTTTAAATCTTGGCATGCAGTAATCTCTGTTAGACTAATTTTAGTTAAAGCCTGGTATAACTTATGATGAATAACACCCTCTAATTCTGTTGCATTAGGATCATAAATACTAAATAAGCGCTCGCCTTGATTGACAGTTCTTCCAACTGAGACATACTGATCAGTGATAATACCATCATATGGTGCATAAACTTTGGTCTCTTTGATATTTTTCTCAGCTAATCTTAAATTTGCCTCTGCTTGATCTAATTCAGCTGATAAACTCTTTGAATTTAAAAGGCAGTTTTCTAAATCATAAGACCTTTGGCTGAATTGGCTTTGCATACTAACAACTTTTTCTTGTGATATATCTAATTCTGATTCTGATGTATAAGTGCTTTCATGTAGTGATTTCAAGCGCTCGTAATGAGATTGTGCTAATTCAAGTAGTGATTTTGCTTGTGTTAATTGTGATTGGTTTAATTTACACTGGGCGTTATTCTTATCTAATTTAACTTTGATTAAATTAATTGTCGCTTTTTCTTTGGCGAGATTAATCGTATAGACTTCTGGATCTAATTCTATCAATAATTGACCTTTTTTTACTTTTTGACCAACTTTAAAATGAATCACCTCAATACGTGACTTTAAAAAAGATGACACAGAAGTATTGCGCCTTGAGATCGCTGTTGCTGATATTAATACAATCGGTTGGTATTGACCAAGTTTGAGTTTTTCTACTTGAATATATACTCCCTTACTAAGGGACTCATTTGAATCAGCTTTAGATTTAAACCATACTAGGCTCAATGAAATAATCACAACAATAATGACAACTGCCAATGTGATCGCTAGTTTTTTTTGGGCATAAATTTTCATCAGGTAATCAAATACTCATATACTTTAATCTATTTATCTTATATAAAGAATAGTAGGATTTTATATTTGATTCTACGCTTCTATATTCTAATCGCATCGAAATTAAGCTCTATATACACTAAAATAATAATAGAATTGGTAAAATAGCGACTAAATCTTTAGACTTATTTTATAACTGATTAATTTAAAGATAATATTAAGAGAGATACTTTCATGTTGCGAAATATAGCGATTTTTATTTTAAGCTTCCTATGCTTATTTCAACTAGCTTTAGCTAATACTCAATTGCCAGTAGCCGATAATTTAATTGCTTTAAATTCACCTGAAGGTCAAAAGCTTTTCAAAGAAACACCCAACAAATACTTAAACGACTACTGGCTTTTAAGTCAGTATTTTGTTACTGAAAAAGGGCTTGCCTTTTGTGCACCTGCATCGATTGTGATGACTTTAAATGCATTAGGCAAAACGCCCAAAGAAGCACCCGAGCATTACCCATATAAACTATTTAATCAAACTAATTTATTTTTTAATCAAACAATTTTAAAAGCTAATATTACACCACCTATGATTAACTTCCATGGTATGACTTTAGATCAAGCAGGACTTATTTTAGAACAATACGCCGATCATGTTAAAATCTACCATGGCCATAAAATTATGGGGCTGAAGCAGATTAAAGAACTTTTAATCAATGCATTAACCAATAAAAAACAGTTTATCATCATTAATTTTTATCGTAAAACCATCAATGAATCAGGTGGTGGTCATTTTTCGCCAATTGCAGCTTATAACCCACAAACTGATCGCTTTTTAATTCTTGATGTTGCTCGTTACAAGTATCCACCAGTATGGGTTAAATCTGAAGAATTATTCAAAGCCATTTTAGGCATTGATTCAACCAGCAAAAAATCACGCGGCTTTATTATTGTCTCTTGAGGATAATTTTTGGCATTTTATGTTAATAAATGGCACTTAAAATGCATATAAGCTTTTGCCATTGATAGTATAATCAAATTGAATATCCTTTATTGTATTTCTTTTGCTTTAAAGGAGGCTACATTTTAAGATAAATAACTACTTTCATTAAGCTATAACTAAGTTAAGAGAAATATCAATGCAAATACCAGAAAATGCAATTAAAATAGAAGTACCCTTTGAGCGTGACTGTTTTGGCTGTAGTAAAACCAACCCACATGGACTTCAGTTAGAATACCATTATCATGATCAAACAGTTTATACAACATTTATACCAAATCATTATCACAGTGGCTGGGGTAATATCGTTCATGGCGGTATTTCAGCTTCTATTTGTGATGAGTCCTTAGGTTGGTTATCAATTTGTGCTTGTCACTCAATGACTGTGACAAAAGAGCTAACTTTTGAATACCATCAAGCGATTAAGATTGGCCAAACAGTAACAGCAATTACAACTATTGAACGAATTGAAAAAAATAAACGCTTATTTGCAGTGAGTAATATTTATAACCATCATCAACAACTGTGTGTCAGTGGCCATGCAAAAATGTTACTTGTCAGCTCAAAAACAGCAAAACGCTTAAATATCATGCCTGATAATGCTATTGACCAATTCAGTGAGTTTCTTGATGTAATTACTTAATAATTAGTACCTACCTTCCATAAGTATATGCTTTGGAACATTACGTAAGTTTTTTACGATGGCCAGAAAAGATAATAACTTTAGTACTAAGTAACTTATATCTAGCTGATACCACTTAAATCCCTGCCTTGCAGAAGCTGCAAAACGATGATGGTTGTTATGCCAACCCTCACCAAAGGTCAACAAAGCTACCAATAAGTTATTACGACTATCATCTTTTGTGTGATAGCAACGCCGACCAAATACATGCGCAACTGAATTAACCATATAAGTAACATTATTAACAAAAACCGTAGGTACAAAATACCCCCAGATAACATAGTTCATGCCACCTAAACAATAGAGTAAAGCTAAGATTGGTATTGGCGTCAAATACCAATAGCGCTCTAATAGCCTTAACTCAGGATATCGACTAAAATCACGAATTAAATGGTAGTGTGCTTTTAGATTTTTCTTTTGTATAAACCAGCCAAAATGACTATATAAAAAACCAAAATATTTTGGTGAATGTGCATCTTTTTTGGTATCAGATAACTTATGATGTAATCGATGATGAGATGCCCACCACAAAGGCCCGCCCTGTAAAGCAGTTGCACCCAAGTAAGCTAAAATAAATTGAAATACTCGCGAAGTCTCAAATGACTTATGTGAAAAATAACGATGATAGCCTGCTGTTAATGCAAATACTCTTACACTATAGCTAATGAGAAAAAGCCATATATCTACCATATAAAAGTTTGTAAATAATGCACTTAAAGGGAGTAAATGTATAACTATCAACAGCATCAAAATCAAAAACGAGTACTCACGATGTAATGAACAGTCGATAAATTTTGTGTTCTTAGACAACATAGTATTAACTCCTTAAAGCTAAAGCAGTATTATTTAATCTTATTCAAAAGTTTAAAATATAACCAGTAAGGTGTTTTTTGAATACATTTTAATAAAAACGTAAAGCGTTTAGGAAAATGAATTTCAAAGTCTTTAGCGATTAAGCCTCTTAAAATATAATCAGCTGCTTTCTCAGCTGAAATAATTGCTGGCATTTTAAACTTATTTTTATCTGTTAGTTGTGTTTTAACAAACCCAGGATTAATTAACTTTATACCGTAAGCTGGATACTCAAGTTTAAAACTTTCTATTAAATTAATTACTGCAGCTTTTGTTGCTCCATAAGGTTGCGCATTTGCTAATCCCATATAACCTGCGATACTTGCGGTAATCCCTAAAGTCAATTCTGAATGTTGTTTAATATAGGGCAGCGTAATGCCAATTAAGTAAAAAACACTTTTTAAATTGATATCTATTGTCTTAGCAACCATTTCAAAATCAAGGTTGTTTAATCTACTTGGCTCATAAAAAGCTGGCAAATAAACAATATAATCCAAGTTATACTGTTGAAAAATATCATTTGCTTTGTGTTGAAAATCTACTAAGTTAGAAACATCAAATGGTACAACATGTGGACTTTGACTCAATGATTGTCCCAGATGGTATAATTTAGATTCATTACGTGATGACAAAATCAACTTAGCACCTAACTGATCTAATTTAAATACTAATGCTTTACCAATACCTTCACTTGCCCCAATAATCCAGACAAACTTATTTTTATAATGCTTAAAATGATTTTTCATACGTAGCACCACTACTCTTTTTAGCAGGTATTGGAGTTTGTTTTTTTTGCATAAATAGTGTTAGTGATCCAACCTTAAAGCCAAGTTTACTAAATTGGTTTTTATTGATTAAAACTCCATCGTGCATCAAAAACATCCAGTCATCAAATGTAATTTTATATGTTGACTTATCCACTGT